>CAIXOY010000140.1 GCA_903921135.1 uncultured Gammaproteobacteria bacterium | reverse complement strand
GATTCTCAATCCCGGGGGTTGCGTGCGCCTGCGCAACCGGGTCTGGTTGGCTCAGGATGTTCTCTGCCTCGGGCCGTTGGACATCGGTGCAGGAAGCATCGTCGGCGCCAAATCACTGGCGAAGGGAGATGTGGGGCCCTCGACGCTGGTCGGCGGGGTTCCGGCGCGTGTCCTCCGGGACAACGTGGGCTGGAGCAGGGTGCCGGGCACGCTGCAGTTCCTGGACCTCGAGCGGGCAAGAGAGTCGTGACGGATCGGGATCTCGCTGCCGATGTCTCCGCCTTCGACCGGTTGATGCAGCATCAACGGCGGTTGGGTCGCAGGATCCTGCCGACGTTCATCGGCATCGGCCCCGGGCGGGCCGGGTCCTCGTCGCTCTTCCGCTTGCTGTCGGCGCACCCCGAGGTGCACATGGCGCCCGTCAAGGAGATCAATTTCTTCGGTTTCCGTGCGGCCAACCCGAAGGCTCGCAGGCCCGGCATGACGCGCCAGGAGTACGCCACGTTTTTCCTTGGCGGCGAGACGGCACGGGCCGTCGGGGAGATATCTCCTTCCTATTTCATCCTCCCCGAAGCCATCACCGAGATCCGGGATCTGCTGCCCGACTGCAAGCTGATCTGCGGCCTGCGCAATCCACTGGAGCGTCTGCTTTCGCACTACGCCTTCCATCGCGCGCAGCACCGTCATGAGAGCTTCGACACCTTCGTGGCCTCGGCCAGGGCTGACTTCAGCCGGCGCAACGACCCTGCGTGGCGGCACCAATGGGCTCGCCCCGTCCGCATTCTGGCCTCGTCCCTCTACGCCGACACCGTGACATCCTGCCTTGCCACGTTCGGTGCGCAGAGCTTCTTCCTGTACCGCTTCGAGGATTTCGTCGCAGGCCCCACGGTCGCCGACGCGCTTCTTGCGTTCCTCGGGCTGAGTCCCCTCGGGCACGCGCCCGAGCCCTCCAACGCGTCGGGCCCGCTCGCAGTGGGCGAGACCATCTCCGGGGAGCACTTTGCCTGGCTATGCGAGGTCCTGCGTACGGATCTGGCGGCGCTGGAAGACACCGGTGTACTCGCCTGCCCTGATTACCACGAACTCGATGCGGCGGCACACCGGGCCGGCTTGCGTGTCGTCTGACAGACCCCGGGGGTTCAGGTGAAGATCCTGCTGCACATCGGTGCGCCAAAAACCGGCTCCTCGGCCATCCAGACATTCCTCTCGATGAACCGCGCCGTACTCGCGGAGCGCTTCGGGGTGGTGTATCCGGAGTATCCCTTCGACAAGACGGCGCGCCTCGGTCGGCCCACTACGGGCAACGGTGCCGAGCTTGCGAGGCTCGCTATCCGCACCCCGCCGGGTGACCTCGGCGCCTGCATCGAGGCCTTGCTGCCGTGCGTCAGGTCTGATGCCACGGTTGTGCTGTCGAGCGAGTTGCTGTGGCCGATGGAGGAACCCACGATCCACGCCCTGCGCGAGGCATTTGCGCCGTTCGGGGAGTTCCGCGTGCTGTTTTACGCTGGCGGGCAGGCGAGACTGCTCGCGTCAGGCTACTGGCAATCGGTGAAAAACCACGGCCGCAAGAACCCCTTTCCCGAGTACGCGCGTGAGCGCGGCGGCGCCTTCGAATATGCCCGACGCCTCGCGCTGTTCCGGCGCGTCCTGGGCGATGAGGGAGTCACGCTCCGCCCCTACGTGCGCACAGCCTTCCCGGAGGGCGACATCGTCCTCGACTTCCTCGCCAGTCTCGGCGTTCCGCAGGACGCAGCCGCTTGTCTCGAGCTGCCCCGGAATGATGTCAATGCCACCGCAGACGCAGCGATTTATGTCTCTTCGCTGGTGAACAACCTTGCCGGCGGTGCCCCCGGGTGGTTGCAGAACAGCGCGCCCCCTGCCGAGCTGGCTGCGTTGGTGCCGATGGCAGTGGCCCCCGCGCGTCGGCCCGACGCGCTGCTCTCCAACGCGCAGCTGAGGGAGGTTGCCGAGAGGTTCAGGGATGAGAACCGTCGCCTCGCCCGGATGCCCGGCATGGAAGGCGTCGATCTTGACGAGGACAATCGTGCTTTCGTCGATGCCCATGCCGCCCTGACGGCCTTTCCTGCTGCCACGCCCATGGAACTGCTGTTGCTCCAGAGCCTCATACAACTGCGGAGCCGCGTAGCGGAACTCGAGAGAAAGATGGACGTCGGAGGCGTCTGAGCCGGTTCTCCTCAGCGGTTCCTGCCCATCGGAACAGGTACGGCTTCCTACCGTTCCATGCTTCGGGTTAAGTTGCCCTCGCGCCCTTGCAACAGGAGGTGCAGCATGCCCGCCCCCGCCCCGATCCAGAGTCTGGCAGACCGCTTCCCTCGCCTGCTGGCTCCCGGTGTGCCCTGGCACAAGCAGCGTCTGCTCCGCGGTGCGCTGGCCGCGATTGCCGCCTACTCCTTGGTCGGATTCCTGCTGGTGCCCGCGTGTCTGCGCCACTTCCTTCCCGGTGCCATCGGTGATGCTCTCGGTGTGGAGGCGAGCATCGGCGGGGCGAGTTTCAATCCCTTCAGCCTGCGCCTCGAACTGCGCGGGATTGCCCTTGCGGAGCCCGGCGGCACACCGCTCGGCGCCGTGGAGCAGATGGTGGTGGATCTGCAGGCATCGAGCCTGTTCCGTCGAGCATGGACTTTTTCGGAGATCAGTCTGGGGCAACCCGTACTCGATATCGTCCTCGAGAAAGACGGGCGCCTGAACCTCGCGCGGGTCGCGGCCGCCTTGCCGCCTGCGCAACCCGACGCCGATCCTGATGCGGCGCCACCGCGGTTGCTGGTGCACCGTCTGGGTATGTCGGGCGCGCGGGTGGTGTTCATCGACGAGACCGGTGCCGCGCCCGCGCGCACCGCCTTCGGCCCCTCGGAACTGCAGGTGCTGAGACTCTCCACGCTGCCTGAGGATCGTGGCAGCGGGACGCTTGCGGTCGAACTTGCCGGTGGCGCCCGCGTGTCGTGGAACGGTGAACTCGGCCTGCATCCGTTAGCCTCCAGCGGCACGCTGCAGATCGAGGGCCTGAAACCCGAGGCCTTCCATGACTTCCTGCGCCACCGCGTGTCGCTCGACCCCGTTGGCGGGGTGCTTGCCCTGAGCCTCGCCTATCAGCTCGGGATGCCTGGCGGGGAGTTCGCGCTGTCAACCCGGGACATGCGCCTCGATCTGCGTGATCTGCGCCTGCGCCAGCCGGGCGCTGCGCGCGATCTGCTCTCCCTCGGGGTGTTCACGGTCGAGGATGGCAGCTTCGATCTCGCGGGCAACCGCTTGCGTCTGGGGCGCGTCGGAGTCACTGGCGGCGTGTTCTCGGCCAGCATTGATGCGGCCAATGTGCTCGATTGGGAAACCCTGATGCCGCCGGCCCCGACCGCGCCTGCTGCACCCGCCCCCGCACCGGGTTCGCCTTCCCCGTGGGATGTCGAGGTGGCGTCGCTCACGATCACGGACCTTGGCATCGATCTGATGGACCACACCCGCAACGCTCCGCTCGGTCTCTCGCTGCGTCTGCGACAGGCAGGTTTCGCGCTGCGCTCAGGTGCCGATGCCGGCGAGGCCTCGCCCTTGATCACACTCTCTGGCGCCGCTTTGGAGGCGGGAGACGTCGCGCTGACGACGGGTGCGGAGCGAACCACTCTGGGCACCATCGCGCGGATAGCACTTCGCGGCGCTGAAGTGGAACTGGCCGCCGAGCGCCTGGGCGCCGAGAGCCTCGTGATCGAGGGTTTGCAAACCGCGCTGCACCGCGAGCGCGACGGCAATCTGCGAGAGATCCGTCTGGCCTCGGCACCGGATCCGGTCACGCCCTTGCCTGTCACACATGCCGCTGCGGCCTGGAAGTTGCGTCTGGGCGAGTTCCGGCTTACCGGTCTCGACGCATCCCTCGAGGATGCGGCCACTGGCATTGCGGTTGCCGTCAAGGGCGGCAAACTCGGCGTCAAGGACGTCGACACCTCGGGCAGTGCGCCGCTGCGTCTGGATGCAGAACTGCCGGTGGAGCAGGGCGGACGGATCGGGATCTCGGGCACTGCCAGTGCCGACGGCAGGGCGGCGGACGTATCCCTGAGCATTGCGACCCTCGCCCTGTCGCCCCTGGCGCCCCTGGTGGCGCAGGACACCACACTGCTGCTCGACGCGGGCACTGTCTCGACGCAACTCGACATCGGTTACCGCAGCGCGGGTGCTGACCCGATGGCGCTGCGTGTTTCGGGCGGTGCTTCGGTGGATGGTCTGCGTCTGCGTGAAGCCGAGAGCGGCGGGCACTTCCTTGCCTGGAGCGCGCTTGAGGCAGCAGGCCTCGATTTCAGCCTCGGACCCGATCGCCTGGGTATCACTGAATTGCGTCTCAAAGGTGCTGACGCGAAGGTGGTGGTGCAGAAAGACCGCAGCGTCAATCTGGCGGCCGTAATGCGCGAAACCTCAGTCGCGCCGGAGGCGGCCGACGCGGCGCCGGCCTCCGTTGCACCGGCAGCCGTTGCGCCCCCCGGGCCCGTCTCCGATGCTGCCTCCGCGCCTGAGGCCTTCCCCGTCGTCATCGACCGCATCCGGGTGGAAAACAGCGTGGTCGATTTTGCCGACTACAGCCTGGTGCTGCCCTTCGCGGCGCGCATCGAAGGCCTGAAGGGCGTGGCGAAGGGGATTTCTTCCGACGCCAACGGCCGCGCCACGCTCGCCTTCAGCGGACGAGTCGGCGAGTACGGCGAGGCGGACATAGACGGCCAGCTCGCGCCCTTCGATCCGACGCATTTCACGGACATCGAGATCGCGTTCCGCAACATCGCGCTCACGCCGCTTTCGCCCTACAGCGCCACCTTCGCGGGGCGCACCATCAAGGCTGGCGATCTGGATCTCTCGCTGCAGTACAAGGTCGATAACCAGAAGCTCCTCGGCAAGAACGAGGTGGTACTGCAGAACTTCAAGCTGGGCGAATCCGTGAAGAGCAAGGATGCGGTGAGTCTGCCGCTCGATCTTGCGATTGCACTGCTCAGCGATTCGAAGGGGCGCATCGACCTCGCCGTGCCGGTGAGCGGAGACGTGGGTGATCCCACATTCAGTTACGGACACCTGATATGGAAGGCGATCGGCAACCTGATCACCGGCGTGGTGACGGCGCCGTTCCGTGCGCTCGGCTCGCTGTTCGGTGGTGCCGAGGAACAGGTGCAGGCCATCCGCTTCAAGTCGGGCAGCGCGGAGTTGATGCCGATGGAGCGCCAGCGCATTGCCAAGGTGGCGACGGCGCTCTCGCAGCGGCCGAGACTTGCGGTGCGTGTGCCCGCCGCCACCCACGCTGAGCGCGACGGATACGCTCTGAGGCGCGTCGAACTGCGGCGCTTGCATGCCGCGGAAATGGGCTATGAACTCGCCGCGGGTGAAGATCCCGGACCTGTCTCTTACAGCAACGGACGCAGCCAGCGCGCGCTGGAAAAGCTCCTCGCAGTCCGTGGCGGTGACGATGCGGCCGATCGCTTCGCCGCCAACTGGGCCAAGAAGCAAGGTCGTGAACCCGAGCGCGTGAACGCCGCGCTTGCGCTGGTGGGGCGCGGCAGCCCCGATCACGAGTTCTACCGCGCCATGTACCTCGAACTGGTGAACACCACCCCCGAGCCGCCCGGTGGCATGCAGGCCCTTGCCGCTGCGCGCGCCGCAGCGATCAGCGCCGACTTGCGCACTCGCGGCGTGGAAGCGGCGCGGGTCAGCATCGGCGAAGCCGCGCCCATGCAGAAAGCCAAACCCTCCGGTGTGATGCTGCCGCTCGAACT
>CAIXOY010000139.1 GCA_903921135.1 uncultured Gammaproteobacteria bacterium | reverse complement strand
CCTAAGCGGTTGCCAAGCGTGTTCAGAACGGTGGGAGCGGGCCATGCCCGCGACAGCAGTGTTCGATCGAAGCCGGGATGCCGTCGAGTCCCGCCCACATGAGCCTCATGCGAGAGACCCCGTCAGGCAGATCATAGAGGCACAGTCACCGTATCCCGCCCCGAACGCAGCACTGTCCCGGGCCTCTCCCCGGTCAGTTCGCCCCGACGCACGATCTCCTTGCCATTCACCACCACGTGATGCACGCCGATGGCGTCGGCATACAGGCGGCCTGCGCCACCGGGCAGGTCGAATCGCGTGTGTGTCGTTCCGCTCGCTACCGTTTCGGGATCGAACACCACGATGTCGGCGCGCAACCCGGGTATGAGCACGCCACGGTCACGCAAGCCGATCATCTGGGCAGGCACTTGCGTGAGCTGATGGACGGCCTGCTCGAGCCCGATCAGTTTGCGCTCGCGTACGCCGTGCTCGAGCACCTGTGTCGAGAAGGCGAAGGTGTCGATCATGTCGAGATGGGCGCCCGCATCCGAGGCACCGATGACCGTGCGCGGGTCGGCCCAGACCTCCCCGCGCATCCGCCACGATTCATCATCCGTGCCCATCACGGGCGGCGTGAAGGAGGTGCGCAGATCTTCCGAAATTGCCAGATCGAGCATCGCGTCCAGTGGCGTCTTGCCCGTTGCCTCGGCGAGCTCTCCCACCGTGCGCCCCTGCCATGCACGGTTGGCCTCGGTGAACACTTCCTCGATGGTCCATGTCTGCCAGTAGGTCATCTGCGCGAAGACACCGGCGGCAGGCGATTTGGAGCCAGCCTCCAGCGCCTCCCTGAGCTTCGGATCCGAGAGCGCAGCGATCCGTTCCGGAAGGGCTTTGCCGATCACCTCGGCCCACCCGGGAAGCGCGTCGAACACGAAGCCGCTCACCAGGTTCAGCCGCAGCTTCATGGGCTGCGGCAGCGTGAGAGCGATCACGCGGGCGCCGCGGCTGGCGGCGAGATCACTGGCTGCCAACTGCGCAACGTGCGTGTCGGGCATGCGTGAGTTCGGCGCGAGCAGATTCCAGTTCACCGCCCGTTGCCCCGCCAGCGAGTACTGCACCATGCGCTCGCGCTCGGCCTCGTTGAAGCCGCCGATGCCCGGGAGCAGTTCCAGCGAAGTGCCCGGGAATTCCGCCACCACCGAGGCGAGCGCGTAGAGCTCTTCGTCCGTGGCGTGCCGGGAAGGAACCGGCTGCCCTTCGCCGTCGTTGTGCGTGGGCGAGACAGTGCTGGAAAAACCCAGTCCGCCGGCGGCGATAGACTCCCTCAGCAGTTGTTGCATGGCGGTGATGTCCGCCGGGCTCGCGGCCTCGCCCACGGCGCGTGAGCTCATCACGCTCCGGCGCACGGCGGAGTGCCCCACCATGAAACCCGCGTTGATGGCGAGCGTGCCCTCCAACTGCTCCAGATACTCCCCGAAGGAGCGCCAGTTCCAGGGCACGCCCTGTTGCAGGCTCTCGAGCGGCATTCCCTCGACGCGCGCGAGCATGCGCATGAGATAGGCGCTGTCCTCGGGGTTGCCGTTCAGCGGTGCGATGGAGAAACCGCAGTTCCCGGCGATCACGGTGGTCACGCCGTGGTAGCAGGAAGGGCTGAGGGAGCCGTCCCAGAAGACCTGCGCGTCGTAGTGCGTGTGCACGTCCACGAAGCCGGGCGCAACTACGCAGCCGGTGGCGTCGATGGTCTCGCGCGCGGCCTCGTCGATGGCGCCTATCGCGACGATGCAGCCATCGCGTACCGCCACGTCTGCCTGCCGGCCCGGCGCGCCGGTGCCATCCACCACGGTGCCGCCGCGAATGACGAGATCCAGCATGATGTCTCTCCTGATCATGATTCTGACCAACGTTCGGCGCATCCCCGGGGCAAGTCAAGGCAGAGCGCATGACGGTTGTGTCAGCCTTCGACAACCGGGTCGATTGCGCGTGTGCTCATGCAGGGCAACAATGCGGCCAAAGCAAAACGGAGACGCACCATGAGTTGGGTACTGGGCGGGGGAGAACATTCCTTCGCTGAATTGATGGCGCTGCGCCCGAATCTGGCAGCCGACGTGGAGGCGTTCTCAGCGCAACTCTGGAGCGCCCCCGGCATGGATCCGGTGACGCTGGAGCTCTGCCGCCTGCGCGTCGCGCAACTGCACGGTGCGCGCGCCGCGCTCGCTGAACGCCGGCCTGAGGCTGCGGCAGCGGGCCTCAGCGAAGCCCGTATCGCGCGGCTTGCGGACTACGGTCGGGATCCCGCGTTCAGCGCCTCGGAGCGGGCCTGCCTGGAACTCTCGGAGTTGTTCGTGATGGACCCCTCGGCTATCGACGACACCACCTTTGCCGCCGTGCGCAACGCGCTCGGCGAGCCCGGCACTGTGGCACTCCTCGAGGCACTCGCCGTGTTTGACGGCTTTTCCCGCGCCCAGGTGATGCTGGACGCCGCACCCGCTCCGGAGACCAGCGCATGAACGCCGTCGCACGCATCCTGCCGCCCGCCGATGCCGGCGACGATCCCGTCAATGGCAGTGCGCTTGGCCACCAGCCTGCGCTCCTCTCGGCATTCCACCGCCTCTACGCCACGCTCTGGAGCCACGGCGAACTCGACCACAGCGCGAAGGAAATCGCCCGCCTGCGCAACGCGCGCATCACCAACTGCGTGTTCTGCCGCAACGCGCGCTTCTCGCAGGCGCGCGAGGAAGGTCTGACGGAAGACAAGGTGGATTTCATCACCGACTCCTTCGAGCAAAGCCCGCTCGATGAGCGGGCCAAGCTGATCATCCGCTACGCGGATGTGTTCCTGAAGGATCCGCGCTCGCTTGCGGCCAAGCCCGAGTTGCGCGAGCAAATGCAGAGCGCGTTCACGGCTGCGCAGATCGTGGAACTCACCTCTGCGCTGGCGCTGTTCATGGGCTTCTCGAAGATAGCGGTGTCGGTAGGTGGCATGCCGGAATCGATGCCGACGATGATCGTGCCCACCCCGGTTTGAGTCGTTTCGGGGGTGGTGTCGCGGGCGTGGCCCGCTCCCACATCGAGAAGGCGTCGCGGGCTTGGCTCGCTCCCACGGGGTGAGTCGGTCTGGTGTGGGAGCGCGCCATGCGCGCGACTTCAGCCCTCGCTTACTGCGGTTTGATGGTGTCGGCGTCGAAAAGCAGGTGCTTGCTGAGGTCGCCCCACAGGTCCACGAACATCCGCCGTGTGCGGAAGCGCCACGCGCCATCCGCGCGTTCGAAGCTGTCGTGGTATCTGCCGCTGATGATCGGCTGCAAAGGCAATTCCCCGGTCTGCTGGAACACCGTGAAATACGAGCGTGCGGTGCCGGTGCCCGCAGCCTCGTCCACCTCGATGATCGCGTTGGTGGTGACGTGCTTGGTGCGTGGTGTGCCCGTTTCGGGGTAGAGCCGCGTGGAGTCCTGGTACATCTTCAGCACGGCCGCGCTGCCGCGAGTGCCGTTGCCATCGGCCGGCGCAAGGATCTCTGCATGCTCGAAGAGTGCCGCCAGGGCAGGGAGATCGCCCAGGTCGATCAGTTCGGCATAGCGGTAGAGCAGGTTCTCGATGGCGCGGTAGCTGTCCATGGGCAGGCCTCTTGTTGGTGTGTGGCCATGCTATACCGGCATGCGGGGGCTGTAACCCGTTCGCACCCGCGCTCGCCTGCGTTGCGCAACTGACC
The DNA here is from genome assembly GCA_903921135.1 of uncultured Gammaproteobacteria bacterium. Lineage (GTDB taxonomy): Bacteria > Pseudomonadota > Gammaproteobacteria > Pseudomonadales > UBA5518 > UBA5518. Next base: position 1,158 of record CAIXOY010000139.1, on the reverse strand, counting down.
GCGCTGTCACCCTGCCCGGTCCCGCGAGCAGATATGATCCGCAGGCCTCACGTCGCCATGCGTGATGCCAACCCACGCCCGGCCCCGAGGACCGCATGAGCAAGACGTTTCCCGTCAACATCGAAAGATCCGCGGATGGAGCCTACCGTCTGCACTGGGACGCCTCCGATTTCGCCGGCCCCGTGCGCGTGCGTGTCCACACCGACGCATCCCGTGCGCCACATGCGGAGCCTGTTCTCGCGTCCGCGGAATCCGGCGTACGCCTCGACTTGCCGGCGGGCCAGCGTCATTACTTCCACCTCGAGCCCGCGGCGGGTGATGCACTGACGGCCGCGCAGCGTGACGTCAACCTGCAGGGAGGCACGAACTTCCGCGACATGGGTGGCTACCGCACGGCTGATGGTCGCCGTGTGCGGTGGGGCAGGCTGTTCCGGTCGGGGCATTCCTCCGCGCTCACCGAACAGGATCGGGAACATCTGGCCACGCTCGACATCCGCACCTGCTGCGATTTCCGCCGTGACGAGGAACGCGTCGTCGAGCCCAACAGGCTGCCGGAGTCCATCCGCATCGTGGGTCTGCAACTCATGCCGGGCAGTGTGGCTTCGTTCTTTCAACGCATCGCGGCCGGTGACGCAACGCCCGAGGAAATGGCCGAGGTGATGGTTGCCATCAACCGTGATTTCGTGAGCACCAACACCGAGCCCTTCCGCCGCATGTTCGGCGAACTGCTGGCGCAGGAAGAGGGCGCGTTCATGATCAATTGCGCGGCGGGCAAGGACCGAACGGGTTTCGGGGCGGCCATGATCCTGATGGCACTTGGCGTTGCCGAGCAGGACATCATCGAAGACTACTCCCTCTCGATGACCTACTTCCCGATCCACCGTGAGCTCGATCGCATACGGCGCAAGTACGTACCGTCGGACGGTCACTTCGACGTGGCAGTCATGATGCCGATGATGGAGGCGAGGGCCGAATACATCGGCGCCGCACTCGCGGAGATCCGGGCGTTGCATGCCAGCAGGGAGGCTTTTCTGGCAGAGGCGTTCGGGTTGGGAGAGGCAGAGTTGCAGACGCTGCGCGACCGTTTGACGGCCTGAGTGCGGTTCAGTCCTGGCTCGGCTGGCGCCGCCGACCGATGCCTGTGCTGGCACCCACCGT
>CAIXOY010000138.1 GCA_903921135.1 uncultured Gammaproteobacteria bacterium | reverse complement strand
GGCAAACCATGTGTTCGTGCTGATCGCGCGGCCGGAAGGGCCGGGACGCACCTCGGAGTCGGCGTTCATCCTGACGCACCCTGACTCGGAGGCGGCAAGCCCCGATGCCGAAGCCGATATCGACACCTTGATCGGCTTCTGGGACACCATCAACCGCGAGGACATCGCCATCGTGGAGCGCACGCAGTGCGGGCTGCGCAACCCCGCCTACACCGGAGGGCGCATGTGCCATCGCTTCGAGGAGCCCTGCCACCGCCTGCAGAACATGGTGATCGACGCCATGCTCGGTATCGAGCGCACGCCTGCGGGTGACGACGCGGAAACCGCGCGTCGGCTCGGGCCACCGTACGGCGCGACCTGAGCCCGGCCGCCCGGCGCTCAGGTCATGAAGAAATAATCGGACACCGCCGTCGCCGGCGTGCCCTCCAGCGTCACCAGGAGTTGCAACTCCGCCGCCGACACCACGGCGTCCGCGCCGGAGGAGGTGAAGAGATACAGCTGGCTGCTGGCACCGTTGTCCACCGCGAACAGGGCGGTCCGTCCGGCGGTATAGGCGGTGTTGGCGCTGCCGATGGCTGCCGCGGCGGCAGATGCACCCAGCGTCGCGAGGTTGGTGGTCAGGACCACCAGTTCGGCAGACGGATCGAAGCCGCCCGGCCCCGCGATGCTTACTCCGCCCTCGAGCAGGCCGTCGGCATCCCCCAGTAAAAATCCGGTGAAACCGGCGCGAATCGCGACCCGGTCGGTGCCGCTCTGGAAATCGGTCACCACGACCGCATCAGGTGCGGGCGCGGGCCCGGGCCCGAAGCGGTAGTAACCGAACTCGAAGACATCGGCCGCACCGCCGCCGCTCAGTGTGTCTGCACCCTTGCCGCCCCGGATGAGGTTCGCGTCGCCGTTGCCGACGATGACATCGGCGAAATCGGTGCCGACCACGTTCTGGATGTCGACGAGCGTGTCGCTGCCCAGAGCGTCGGTCTCGCTGCCCAGACCGAGATTCACATTGATGCCCGACCCACCGAGGGTACGGCTGAGGCCGCTGTAATCGACCGTGTCGGATCCGGCTCCACCGTCAAGCGTGTTGTTGCCGGCACTGCCGGCCAGCGTGTCGTCGAGGGCCGATCCGATCACGTTCTCCACGCCGGAGAGCGAGTAGCTCGCCGCCCCCACAAAAACGTAGGCCTCGCCAACCCCCGAGGAAGTCATCCGGACGGCAACGGTGGACGCGGCGAAGGACACTGTATCGACGCCGGCCTTGCCATCGATGCTGGCGCCTCCCGCGCCGACAATGACGAGATTGTCCAGGCCATTTCCGGCGATCGACACGAAAGACGTGGACACGATGCGCGCGTTCTCCATGTTGTCACCCAGCGTGTATGAGGGCAGCGCGTTCAGGATGAGTGTGTCGATACCCCCACCCACGGCCTCCTGCACCACGTCTCCCGCATGGTCGAGGACATAGGTGTCGTTGCCCGCTTCACCCGCGAGGGTGTCGGCGCCGCTGCCGCCGTCCAGGGTATTGGCGCCGGCCTTGCCCGTCAGCACGTCGGCGAAGGCGCTGCCGGTCAGGTTTTCGACGTTGAGCAAGGTGTCGGAACCCGAACCGCCGGTTGCCTGGGCCGTGGCAAGCAAGAGACTGGCCGTTACACCGGCGGAGGCGGTTTCGTAGGACACGGTGTCGATACCGACGCCGCCGTCCAGCACGTTGTCGCCCGCAGCCGCCACGAGGAGATTGTTCAGGCCGTTGCCGCTCAGGTTGGCGGCAGTCTGCAGGTCGATGCGGCCGTTCTCGATACTCGCGCCAAGCGTCCAGGTGCTCACACGGGATACCACGGTGTCGCGCCCGCCTGAGGCACTCTCGGTGGTGAGGTCGCCGATGTTGTCGACGATGTAGGTGTCGTCGCCCGCACCGCCCTCGAGGGTGTCTGCACCGGCGCCGCCGTTCAGCACGTTCACCGCGGCATTGCCCGTGACGCGGTTGCGCAGGCCGTTGCCGCTGCCGTTGATGGCAGCCGTGCCAGTGAGCACCAGGTTCTCGATGTTGCCACCCTGCGTGCCGGCACCGTCGGTATCGAGAAGGCTGAACGTGGCGGAACTGAGGACGGTATCAGCTCCTCCGCTGGCAGCCTCGACCAGAATGTCGCCGGTACGATCCACCACATAGGTGTCGTCGCCGGCCCCGCCGGCGAGCGTATCGACCCCTGCGCCGCCATCAAGCAGGTTGGGCGTGCCATTGCCCGTCAGGCTGTCTGCAAAGGCGCTGCCTGTGAGGTTGTCGATGTTCAGGAGGGTATCGAGCCCTGAACCGCCGGAGGCCGTGCCGGCGAGCAGGTTCGCCGTCACGCCGGTTGCGGCGAAGGCGAAGGACACCGTGTCGTTGCCCGACACGCCGTCCAGGACGTTCTCGCCCGCACCCGCCACCAGGAGGTTGTCCGCCGCGTTGCCCGCAAGGTTGGTGGCGCCGGAGGTGATCACCCGGCCGTTCTCGACGAAGTCGGAGAGCGTGTAGCCGGCGATGCCACTCACGTTGACGGTGTCCACATCACCGACCAGGCCCTGTTCCTCGCTGACGACGTCGCCCGTGTTATCGACGAAGTAGGTGTCGGAACCGGAGCGCCCCACGAGGAAGTCCGCGCCCGAACCGCCGTCCAGCACGTTGGCGAGCGTATTGCCTGCAAGACTGTCGGCGAAGGCCGAGCCGATGAGATTCTCGATCGAGACGAGGGTCTCGCTCCCCGACCCGCCACTCGGCAGCGCACCGAGCGTGTAGCCGATGTTGATGTTGACGCCGGCGCTGGCGTCGGCCCAGGACACGGTGTCCTTGCCCGCGCCACCGTCGAAGAGGTTGTCTCCCGCACCCGCGAAGAAGACATTGTCGAGAGCGTTACCCGTGATGCTGGCAGTGCCCGCCGAGAGGATGCGCCCGTTCTCGACATTCGCGCCGAGGGTGTAGGCCGCAAGCGTGCTGTTCACACTATCGATACCGGCGCCGGCCGTCGCGGCCTCGATAATGCGGTCGCCCGCGTCGTCAACCGTATAGGTGTCGTTGCCATCGCCACCGGAGAGGGTGTCGGCGCCCGCGCGCCCGTCGAGGATGTTGGCAACCGCATTGCCCGTGATCTGGTTGGCGAAGGCGTTGCCGGTGCCGTTGATCGCCGCCGAACCGCTCAGCACAAGGTTCTCGACACCCCCGCCCGCCGCCCCGGCGCCATCGGTATCCAGCAGGCTGAAGGTGACGGAGCTGCGCACCGTATCCCTGCCGCCGCCTGCCACCTCGCGCACACGATCACCGATGTTGTCGACCAAATAGACATCGTTCCCGGCCCCACCCGTGAGTGTGTCGGCGCCGGCGCCGCCGTCCAGCAGGTTTGCCTGCGCATTGCCTGTGAGCGTGTTGCGCAGCGCATTGCCCGCGCCGGAGAGCGCAGTACCGGTCAGCGTCAGCTTTTCGATGTTGTCGCCGAGCGTGTAGTCGATGGAGGCCCGCACCGTGTCGATACCGGTGCCGTCGATCGCCAGCTCCACCACTTGATCACGGGTGCTGGACACCACGTAGGTGTCGCTTCCGCGGCCGCCGCGCATCTCCACAGTGAGCAAGGGATTGGACACGACCCATGCCTGTACGGGCTGCCCTGTCTGGCCGGTGAGGAGGTCGGCCCCGTACAGTCCCGCGCCGTTGAACGTGATGAGGTTGCCGTCGGCAGAAATGGTGGGCGCGCTGCCGGAGGCCATCTCGCCGGCGGCTGTCTTCGAGATCATTGCCACCTGTCCGGTGACCAGATCCTTGACGTACACCACGTCCAGCAAGTTGTTGTTGGTGCCGCCACCCACGTTGGAGGAGGAACTGCTGAACACCACATAACGTCCGTCGGCGGACATGTCGGCGCTGCGCAGCGCGTTGTAGTTGTAGTCGAGCAAGGACACCCCGTTGTCCAGACACTCTCCGGCCGCGTTGCTGCTCACCAGCACGGTGGTGCCCGCAAGGGTGTCACGGAGGTACAGGTCGGCGGCAAAGTTGGTGTCGGCGGAGACGAGGCCGTCCGCCGTCGAGAAGAGCACGAATCGGCCATCGCCCGAGACCGCCTCTGCCCGGCTGTCGTAGAAAGGCCCCATGTTGCCGTCGTTGCCGACGGAGACGACGCTGAGATCACCTGTCTGCAGGTCTTTCAGCATCACCGCATAGTTGTTCGGTGCCTGCGGAGACAGCGCGCCCCGCACCATGTTGACGGCGCCAGTGGTGAACACCGCGTAACGGCCGTCATCCGACAGGAAGGCACGGTCACTGGGCCCGAAGCCCTGGACGACGAAGAGCGCGCCGGTGGAAAAATCGTTCAGGGTGGAGGCACGCACAACGTCGCCGGTCTGCAGGTCTTTCACGAAGAGATCGACCTCTCCGTTGGTATCGCCGGACACCACATTGTCGGCGGCCGTGCTGAACGCCACGTAACGGCCGTTGCCGGAAATGGCCTCGACACGGGCCGCAGCATTGGCCGGCGTGCCGTCGGCCGCGGAGGAGGCCAGCGTCAGCTCGCCGGTACTCAGGTTGCGAACATAGGCCTGTGAGTTCAGCGACGTACCGGCAAGCCCGCTGTCCACCTCCACGGTGAAGGCCACGATATTCCCATCCAGGGACAGGCTGGCCTCGCCCGTCTCTGCGGGGAGTTGCAGGCCCGCGCCATCGACGGACACGCGCGTGGTGGTGCCTGTCGCGGTGTCGCGCAGGAACAGGTCCTGCAGGCCGTTCGTGTCACCGGCCACCAGGTCACTGGCGGTCGCATCGAAGACGATGTAGCGACCATCACCCGAAACCGCCGCGGCATGGGAAATGAACGCGTCCGCACGCCCGCCTGCGATGTCCCCGGAGACCACTGTCATCGCTCTCGCGGGGCCTGCGCCGAGCAGCAGGTCATCGCCCGTGGTGCCCGTGAGCAGCCCATTGTTGGCAACCCTGGGCAGCAACACCCGGCTGCCGTCGTCGAAGACGAAGGTGTCACCGCGAAACAGACCGGACACCAGATTATCGAGCGTGATGCTCTTGCCTGGCGCGGAGACAACCGTCGCGCGGCCCGACGCGGAGGGCGTGACGCTGATGTCAGCGGCGCTCAGCGTGAGTCCGGAGAAGCTCAGCTGGTCGACACGGGGATCGAAGCCCACGACCTGGGCATTGGCGAGGGTGCTGAACAGGTAGGACGCCATGTGGGGTTCTCCGCAGTGTGAGCCCCTCAGCGGGGCGAGGTCTCCCGGGGGTGCATCAGCACCGGGCGAACCCGGTGCAAAGGCGTCACTGCGTACGGACGTGGCGCGCGAGCGTTGCGATCAAGAGCTTCGCATCCACGGGCTTGCTCAGGCAATAGTCCATGCCGGCCAGGCGGCAGCGCTCGAGTTCCTCGGGCAGGGCATAGGCCGTCATGGCGACGATGGGAGGGCAGGCATCGCCGAGGCGCTCACGCAGCTGCCGGGTGGCTTCCAGACCGTCCATCTCCGGCATGTGGACGTCCATGAGCACGAGATCGACCGCCTGCGGCGCGGCGCAGACCATCTCGACGGCGCGCGCGCCGTTGTCGGCGATGCTCACCACCAGACCCTCGCGTTCGAGGAATTTGCGCGCCACCAGCTGGTTGACCGGCATGTCCTCGACCAGCAGGACGCGCCGACCGCGCAGGGCCGTGCCCGCCCCTGCCGCCGGGCGGTCCGCGCCGGGAGCCTCGAGTGCGGGCTGCAGCGGCAACACGAAGGAAAAACAGGCGCCTTGTCCCGGCACCGAGGCGACGCTGATCTCGCCACCCATCAACCGCACCAGATCTGCGCTGATGCTGAGGCCGAGTCCGGTCCCCCCGAAACGCCGGGTGGTGGATTCGTCGGCCTGGGTGAAGGGTTCGAAAACCCGCTTCATCTGGCCGGGGCTGAGGCCGATGCCCGTGTCCCGGACGGCGAAACGGATGCCGCCATCCGAGGCATCGACCTGCAGCTCCACCCGTCCCGCAGGCGTGAACTTGATCGCATTCGACAGCAGGTTGAGGAGCACCTGCCGCAACCGCAGCGGATCACCCGTCACCCGCTGAGGGAGCAGTGCGTCCACATCCAGAAACAGGCCGAGCCCCCGCGTGGACGCGGTTTGCGCCAGCGAAGCCTGGGTGGCATCCAGCACCTCCCGGAGGTTGAAGGACGTGTGTTCCAGCGCCACCGCGCCGGCTTCGAGTTTGGAGACATCCAGCAGGTCGTTGATCAGCGCGAGCAGATGTGTGCCCGCGTCACGGATCAGGCCGACGTACTCCCTGAGACGCGCCTCCTCGGGCTCCGAGGCGGCGAGCTCGCCCAGACCGAGGATCGCGGTTAGCGGTGTACGGATCTCGTGCGAGACGGTCGCGAGAAAGCGGCTCTTGGCCTCATTGGCCGCGGCAGCAGCACGCGTGGCCTCGGCCTGCGCCTGGGCCGCCTCGATGCGCTCGGTGATATCGACGCAGGAGCCGATATGGCCCGCAAACACACCCTCGGGCGTGAAACAGGGCGCAGCGCGATCCAGCACCCATCGCCAGGAGCCGTCATGGCGTCGCATACGGTACTCCTCCTGCAAGGAGCCTTGCTCGGCAAGCGACTGCAGGTACCCGGCAATGGCGCGATCGCGATCTTCGGGGTGTATGCCCTCTATCCAGCCATCGTTGATTTCTTCTTCAAGGGCACGACCCGTGAAGTCGAGCCAGGTGCGGTTGTAGTAGTCCCCGCTGCCGTCTGCCGTCGAGGTCCAGATCATCGCGGGCGAGGAGTCGGCCATCAGGCGGAAGCGTTTCTCGCTCTCGCGCAGCGCCTCGGCACTGCGCAGGAGTTCCTGCTCGAAACTGAGCGTTGCGCTGTTCTCCTGAATGGACACCATGAAGGCGTCGGATTCGAGCCGGTAGATGGTCACGACGACCATCACCTCCGGGGCATTCGCGCCCTGCGCTTTCAACCGCAGGCGGCGCTGCTCCCAGACCAGCCCACTCGGCGCTCCAAAGGCGGCAATGTCCTCACGCAACTCCGGCGCACTTCCCGATAGCGCATCGAAGAGGTTCAGGAGATGCGGCTGCACGGGGACCAGCAGCCGCGTGGCCTCGGGGTTCAGCATCTCGATGGTGCCGTCACGGCGCATCATCAGGATCCCGCTGGGGACCTGATAGAGAAAACGCAGGAGGCGCTCGTTCTCCTGCAGGAGGGATTCGGCCACCACGGTCAGTCGTCAGCCGGGCGCAGCACCACCACGTAGCGCGTGGCCAGCGATGGGCTCCGCAACAGGCGCAGGCGCACCGGCGTGGGACGAACACGGAAGGTGAAGGTGTAATCGAGTTGGGCGTCCAGAGTGGCTTCGTCCTCGAAACGCTGGGCTACCAGGTAGTTGTTCATGCAGGGGGCGACGTCGATGAAGAGATGCCGACCCATCACGCGCTCGGCACTGTAACCGGCACCCTGCGACTCGGTGCTGTTGTAGCGCGTGACGAGACCATCCGGGCCGAACCCGATCACACCGAACGGCAGCGTATCGAGCGTGGCATCCGTGGCGGCTTCAAGCGCGGACGCAAGCTCAGCCTGATCGAACCGCATCGGCATCCGGACCTCGAAGGGGTTTTCGTTTCGGGCGGGAATCGTACACGCCGGATCCGGTTCAGGTCACCTCACACGCCACGTCCACACGCGCATCGGCACTCCCTCGCCGTGCTCGGTCACCAGCGGCGCGGGCTCACTGCACTGCAGCAGCGACCAGCCGGCGGACTCACGCAGTACCGCAACGGCCGCCGCAAATCCCAGATCGCGGAACACATCATCGCGGAAGCTGAGGGTGATCGTGCCGCCGGGACGCAGCAAGCCGCCCAAGGCAGCAAGCGGTTCCGGGCTGACGTGGCCGAAGGTGAACACACCTACGCTCACGACGGCATCGAGGCTGCCCGGCGCAAGTGGCAGCGCCTCCGCAAGGGATGCCTGCAGCAGTTCGTCGTAGGCACCCGTCAACGCTGCCCTGCCCAACATGCCCGCGGAGAAATCGATACCGATCACCCGAGCGGCACCACCCGCACGCAGCGCCACTCCCACCTGCCCCGTTCCGCAACCCGCATCCAGCACCACGCCCCCGCGGCCGCCGTGCGCGAGGCACTGCGCGGCCGCTGCACCCGGTGCCGCCCAGTCGAGCGCGCCCATGTCCGCGTCATAGTGCTCGGCCCACGCGTCGTAGCGGCGCTGAAGGTCTGCCGCATCGGTGGCGGCATAGATCCAGTCGAGGCGCTCCGCGCTCATGCCCCGAGGCTCCCCAGCACGTCCCGCGTGCGCCGGATCAGCGTGCGCAGGCCCGGAATGTCCGGCGTGTCGCCCTCGTGTTGCGCGATCATCACGCGACCCACGGGAAGCGTGAGGTAACGGCGCATCAGCTCCGGATCGAGCGAGCCGCGGAACTGCCAGCTGCCGGGCCAGACGGTGAGTTCCACCGCCGCCGGGTCACGGCCTGCCTCCTGCGCCGCGGCCTCGAGCTCGTGCATCCGCAAGGCCAGGTCTTCCGGGGAGATCACGTAGGGGTAAAAGCCGTTGCCCAGGCGCCCCGCGCGTCGCGCCGCGGCGCTCGTGCTGCCGCCCACGATGATCGGCACGCCGCCCGGCTGCACGACGGGTACATCGCAGAAGACGCGGTCGAAACGCAGGAATTCGCCCTCGAAAGACGCGGGCGACTGCGTCCACAGCGCACGCATCGCGCGGATGTTCTCGTCCATGCGCCGGCCGCGCTCGGCGAAGGGGATGTTGAGTGCCGCGTACTCTTCTTCCTGCCAGCCGAGCCCGACACCCAGCATCACGCGTCCGCGCGTCAGCTGATCGAGGGTGGCGAGACGTTTGGCGAGTTGCACCGGGCTGTATTGCGGCAGGATCAACACGCCGGTGGCGACCTTGATGCGGCGCGAGTGCGCCGCGGCGAAGGTGAGCCAGGCGAGCGGATCGGGCATGGACGTGAGCTCGTCGGTGGGCATCCTGCCGTCTGCCGAATAGGGGTAGTTGGGCTTGTAGTTCTCGGCAACGAGCACGTGCTCCACGCCCCAGAGCGACTCCACGTCTTCCTCGTCGAGCATGGCCACAAGCTCGGCGATCCAGTCGGGATCGCAGACAATGCCGCGCCGGAACAGGGGAATCACGCCTATCTTCATGCGGGTACTCCGTCATCGCTGCCATCGGGGGAGTGCAGAAAACAGCAAGCAGCGCGTGCGCGTCAATTGCGGCGCCCAATCGCGGCTCGACGCCCCGAGCAAGGCGCCGCTATGCTCCGGCCGCAGGCGAACACGCGGAGCAGAGCGATGGCAGACGAGACCGGCGGCAAGTACACCATCCTCCCGGAATTCAGCAAGTTCCCGGCGCTGCCGGTGCGCAACAGCCTCTGGCTGCTGCGGCTGCTCAGCCTGTTGATCGCCGCGCAGCGGCTGCTGCACCGGTGGAAGCCCGGCATCCGCATCGTGCGCCACACCGTGCGCACGGGTCAGGGCCACCCGGTACCCATGATCGAGGTGAGCGCGGCAGGGTCCGCGGATCCCTCTCCCGCCCTGATCTACTGCCACGGCGGTGCGTTTTTCATGACCTACGCCGCGATCCACCTCGACAACGCACAGCACATCGCGCGCGAAACAGGCTGCAAGGTCTTCGTGGTCGATTACCGCCTCTCGACCTCGGCGCCCTTCCCCGCGCAGTTCGACGATTGCATGGCCTGCCTGCGCCGGGTGGTCGAGCGAGCGGAGGAAATGGGGGTGGACCCCGCTCGCATCGGCGTGATGGGCGACAGCGCCGGCGGCGCACTGGCCGCAGGGCTCGCGCAGCGGGCCAAAGACGAGGGCATTCCCCTGCGCGCGCAGATACTGCTTTACCCGGTGACGGACGCCTCCTGCAGCAGCCCATCCGCGCAGGCCTTCACCGACACGCCTCTCTGGACGGCTGGCGCCAACCGCATCATGTGGGACATCTACCTGCGCGGCGGCCCCACCGACCCACCCCCGCGTTATGCATCGCCCGCGCACCGCCAGGATCTCTCCGGCCTGCCTGCGGCCTACGTCGAGACGGCGGAGTTCGACCCGCTGCGCGACGAGGCCATCGCCTATGCCAAACGCCTTGCCGCTACAGGCGCGACGGTGAGACTCAACCAGACACGCGGCACCATCCACGCGATCGACACCGTGCCCACCTCGGAGGCCACGCGCGCCGCCATGGGCAAGCGCGTGGAGGCCGTGCGTGAACTCCTCTGTCTGCACGAAGGAGCCGAGGCATGAGCGCCACCACACACTTCCGCGCCTGTCATCTGTGCGAGGCGATCTGCGGCCTCGCGATCCGCGTCGAGGACGGTCGCGTCACAAGCATCCAGGGTGACGCCGAAGACCCCTTCAGTCGCGGCTACATCTGCCCCAAGGCAACCGCGCTCGCGGACATACAGGACGACCCGGACCGCCTGCGCCGCCCGCTGCTGCGCGAGGGTGACACCTGGCGCGAGATCGGCTGGGACGAGGCATTCAGCCTCGCAGCGCAGCGCCTGCGCGCGCTACGCGAGCAGCACGGCCCCGACGCCGTCGCCATCTACCGCGGCAACCCCAACGTCCACAACTGGGGCCTGATGACGCACGCCAATCTCTTCCTCAAGCGGCTCGGCACGCGCAACCACTACTCCGCCACCTCTGCAGACCAGTTGCCGCATCACCTGATCTGCCTGTGGATGTACGGGCACCAGTTCCTGCAGCCGATTCCCGACATCGACCGCTCGCAGCACCTGCTGCTGATCGGCTACAACCCGATGGCCTCGAACGGCAGCATCATGACGGTGCCTGATGTCCGCGGCAGGCTGAAGGCGCTCAAGGCGCGCGGCGGCAAGCTGGTGGTGATCGATCCGCGTCGCACCGAAACCGCCGCGGTGGCCGACGAACACCACTTCGTGCGCCCGGGCAGCGATGCTTTCCTGCTGCTCGCCATGCTTCAGGTGATCCTCACCGAGGGGCTGGCACGGCCGGGGCCCGCAGGTGTTGCGTTGCGCGGACTGCAAGAACTGCCCGAGTTGCTCGCACGCTTCACGCCCGAACTCGCGCAAACCCGCACCGGCATCGCAGCCGGGACGATACGGAGCATGGCGCGGGACTTCGCGGCAGCACCGTCGGCGGCGTGCCATGGCCGCATGGGCGTCTCCACACAACGCTTCGGCGCGCTCTGCCAATGGGCGATACAAGTGCTCAACCTGCTCACCGGCAACCTCGACCGCGAGGGCGGCACGCTGCTCACGCACCCTGCCGTGATGGGCGCGGGCCCGGCAGACCACCAGCGCGGCTCCTTCGCGCGCAAACGCAGCCGCGTGCGTGGCTACCCGGACTTCAGCGGCGAATTCCCGGTGGCCGCACTCGCCGAGGAAATGCTCACACCGGGTGACGGGCAGGTGCGTGCACTGGTGACGGTGGCCGGCAATCCGGTGCTCTCCACGCCGAACGGCGCGCGTCTGGATGCCGCGCTCGCCGATCTGGATTTCATGCTTGCCATCGATTTCTACCTGAACGAAAGCACCCGTCACGCCACGCTGATCCTGCCACCCACCACCTCGCTGGAGCACGATCACTACGACATCGCCTTCCACCGTTTCGCGGTGCGCAACACCACGCGCTACAACGCGCCTGCGCTGCCCAGGCCCGAGGGCGGCTTGCACGACTGGGAAATCTTCGCCGGGCTTGCCGAGGCCGATGCACGCCTGGCCGGAACGACAGCGCCGCCTGTAGCTCCCCCCGCAGAGATGCTCGATCTGCTCCTTCAGGCGGGCCCTTACGGCGCTGCGGCAGGCAACGCACATGCGCTCAGCCTCGCGGCGCTGCAGGCAGCGCCGCACGGCATCGATCTGGGAGCGCTCAGGCCTTCACTTCCCGAGCGGCTTTGCACCGAGGACGGCAGCATCGACTGCCTGCCGGCGGCAATCCCCGCAGAACTGGAGCGTCTGTGGCAGGAGCCCGCCTTCGCACAGGAGCAACTGCTGCTGATCGGCCGGCGCCATGTGCGCAGCAACAATTCCTGGATGCACAACAGCCGCCGCCTCACCAAGGGCCCGCGCCGGGATCATCTGCTGGCGCACCCCGAAGATCTGGCAGCGCGCG
>CAIXOY010000137.1 GCA_903921135.1 uncultured Gammaproteobacteria bacterium | reverse complement strand
GAAGACGCCACCGCGATCATCGTCGAAGGGCGTGGCACGCATTTCGACCCCGAACTTGTAGACGCCTTCGTCGAGCGCCGCGAAGACTTCTTCGCCATCGCGCGCCGTCATTCGGATCACGATGCCTGAGAGCGGCCTGTTCAGGAGTCGGCGCGCGGCGCTGCCGGCGCTTGTCGGCAGCGTGTTGCTCTGTGCCGGGCTTTTTTGTGCCCCGGCGCAGGCGCAGGTGAACGTGGCCACTCCCGCATCCATCGCGCCGCCAACGATGACGGGGCTGCAACAGATCTGGCAAAGCCACTCGCTGCTGGTTCTCATGTGCGGCGTGATGGTGCTGCTTCTCGTGGTGGCGGTGGCGGTGCTCACGCTGCTGGCGCGGCGACTTGCGCGCGCCCGGGCCGCCCTTGCCGAGGAAGTGCGCCTCGAGGCCGACGGCAGGCGCCAACTGCGTGCCCTGTTCGATGCGCTGCCCGATCTGGTGTGGGTGAAGGACCCTGCTGGCCGTTACGCCGCCTGCAACCGCGCCTTCCTCGAGTTCAACAGCCTCGAGGAAGAGCGGGTGATCGGCCGCCAGACCTCCGATCTGCTGCCTGCATCGCTGGCGCGGGATCTCGCCGAGGAAGACCGTGAGGCCATGGGTACCCTGAGGCCCGTGCGTGCCCAGCACTGGCTCCCCGTCCATAGCGGTGGCAGTGAGGTGCTCTTCGAGACGGTGCGTCTGGCGTTGCGTGACGAGAACGGTGTGCCCGTGGGTTTGCTCGGTGTGGCCCGGGACGTCACCGCCACCTTCCGCGCGCGCGCCGAACTCGGTCAGCGCATGCGGGAACTTGCCTGCCTCTACGACGTGTTCCGCCTCACGGAAGATCCCGCCAGTCCTGTCGACGAGGTGCTGGCCGCGGTGGCGGCGCGCCTGCCTGCAGCCCTCCGGCACCCGGACGCCGCGCTCGTGTGGATCGAGTACGGCGATTCCCGCTTCGGCGCGGCTCCCGAGTCCCGCGCGGACGCCGCGGGCGATTCCCTGCGCCGCGAATTCAGCGGCGAGGCGGGTCGGCGCGGGGCACTTGCCGTCGTCTATGGTGCCGCCGTGCAGGGCGCTTTCCTGCGTGAGGAGGCGGACCTGCTGCAGGCCATATCCCAGCGCCTCGAGACCTTCCTGATCGAAGGGGAAGCCATCCGCGAGAGCGAGCGTCAGCGCCAGTTGCTGGAGCGCGTGTTCGAGGCGGCCTCGGAAGGCATCGTGGTGATCGATGCCCGGACGCGCGGTTTTGTGCAATTCAATGAGACAGCGGCAGCCGAACTGGGCTACAGCCGCGAGGAATTCCTTGCGTTGCGTGTACAGGATGTACTCGTGGACCAGGAGCTCACGCCCGAGTGGATCCGCGGTTTCCGGAACATCGGCAAGGCAAAGCTCACCTCCCTGCACCGCCACAAAGACGGCAGCATCCGGCTGCGCGAGGTCGAGAGTCGCCAGATCCTGCTGCACGGCACCGAGTACTGGGTATCGGTCTGGCATGACATCACCGAGCGGGCCGAACTCGAGCGTCGCCTTCTGGAGAGCGAAGAGGGTCTGCAGCAGGCCCAGTCCATCGCGCGTCTGGGCGGTTGGCGCGTCGCGCTGGACGGCACGGTCTCCTACGTCTCGGACCAGATCGCCACCCTGCTCGAGGTGCCGCCGGGGCATCCGCCGCTCGCGCTGGAGGGGGCGAGCAAGGTGCTAGCGCCCGCCGATCGGGACAGGCTCTACAAGGCTTTCGAACGCGTCTGGGAGAGCGGGGAAGGCTTTGTGCTGGAACTGCCCGCCACCACCTTCGGCGGGCGGGAGATCTGGATCGAGTTCCGCTGCGCCGGGCGCATCGAGAACACCGACCGCAGCTGGCTCGCCGGCACGCTGCAGGACGTGACGGAAAGGCACCGCATCGCCGAGGAAGTGCAGCGCCTGGGGCTTGCGGTGGAGCAGAGCCCGCACTCTGTGGTCATCACCAACATGGAACCGCGCATCGTCTACGTGAACCGGTATTTCTGCGAGCAGACCGGATACGCCCCCGAGGAGGTGATCGGGCAGCACCCCTCGATGCTCCAGATGAGCGACATCCCCCCGGAAGAGAGGCGCGCCCGCGGGATCGCCCTGCGTGCAGGCTCGAACTGGCAGGGCGAGCAGTTCACCCGCCGCAAGGATGGCACTGCCCTGAACGAATCGGTGCGGGTGTGGCCGGTGCGTCCGCCCGGTGGAGAGATCACGCATCTGGTGGCGATCGCCGAGGACATCACCGAGAAAAAACAGATCGCCAGCGAGCTCGAGGCGCACCGTCACCACCTCGAGGAACTGGTGCAATCGCGTACCGTGCAACTCGAGCATGCGAAGGCCGTAGCCGAAACAGCTGCGGTGGCGAAGAGCCGTTTCCTCGCCAACATGAGCCACGAGATCCGTACGCCGATGAACGCGATTCTCGGCCTCTCCCACCTGCTGGAGGGAGAGCTGCGCGAAACCGCGGCACGCGAGCGTGTGCAGCGCATCTCCTCTTCCGCCCGTCACCTGCTGGGCATCATCAACGACATCCTCGACTTCTCGAAGATCGATGCCGACCGGCTTGCACTCGAGTGCGTACCCCTCACGCTTTCTGCCGTCATGGACAGCGCCTACTCGATGTTCGCGGAGCGCGCGCGTGAGAAGCAGATCAGCCTCAGCGTGGAAGTGGACCCATCGATCGCCGCGCAGCCGCTGCTCGGAGACCCGACCCGTCTCGGGCAGGTGCTCATCAACTATCTCTCGAACGCCCTCAAGTTCACCGATACGGGCAGCATCGCCATCCGCGCCCGGGTACTCGGCACGCCGGATGAGGACGTCACGGTCCGGTTCGAGGTCGAGGACACCGGCATCGGCATGAGCGCCGAGCAACAGGCGCGCGTCTTCGAGGCCTTCGAGCAGGCCGAGAGCTCCACCACGCGCCGCTTCGGCGGCACGGGCCTGGGCCTTGCCATCAGCCGCCGGCTGGCCCGCCTGATGGGGGGGGATGCAGGAGTGTTGAGCGAGTCGGGCCGAGGAAGCCTTTTCTGGTTCACCGCCCGCTTCGAGCATGCGGCCGAAGGGCAGCAGGTGGACGCGCCGCTGGCGGAGCACACGACAGGCACGACGACCATCCGCGACAGCGCCCGCGTGCTGCTGGCCGAAGACAACGAGATCAACCAGGAAGTGATGGTCGAGCTCCTGCAGCGCGTAGGGATCCGTCCGGTGGTGGCGGCCGACGGGCTGATCGCGCTCGAGTCGGCCACCGCATCGCAGTTCGACCTGATCCTCATGGACATGCAGATGCCGCGCATGAGCGGCATCGATGCCACGCTCGGCATACGTGCTCTGCCGGGGTATGCGCAGACCCCCATCATCGCCGTGAGCGCCAACGCCTTCACCGAGGACCGCCTGGCCTGCCGTGAAGCCGGCATGGATGATTTCCTCGCCAAGCCCGTCGATCCGCAGCTCCTGTACGCCACGCTTGCGCGCTGGCTGCCCATCGAAGGGCTGGGCGTTGCCGGGGCGCCAGCGGCGGAGCGTCCCG
>CAIXOY010000136.1 GCA_903921135.1 uncultured Gammaproteobacteria bacterium | reverse complement strand
CGGCCGACAGCGCCGCGCCTTGTCCCTTCATCACGCCGCTTTCGAGCGCCTCGAGGATGCGCTCGGGCGGACTCATGCGGAACACGATGTTGTGCGGCGCGCGGGGCACATTGCCTTCGTGGCAGCTGCTGCAGTGCTTCTGGTACACCGCCTCGCCCGAGACCTCGGCCAGCGCCGCGCCTGCAACAAGCATCGCCGGCGCGAGGAGCGCAGCGAACGCGAGGCGCAGGGCGGGGCTTCGCCGGATCATCAGTAGTTCACCGTCGCGCGGATGGCTGCCTCGATCTCGGCGAGCGAAGGCAGGTAGGCACGCTCCAGGATCGGGCTTGCAGGCACGGGTGTGTGCGGGGCGGTCACTTTGCGGATCGGTGCGTCGAGGTAGTCGAAGCCTTTCTCGGCAATGATGCTCGAGACCTCGGAGGCCATGCTGCAATAGGGGTTTGCTTCGTCGAGCACCACCAGGCGGCCGGTCTTCTGCACGCTGGCGAGGATCGCCTCGTCATCGAGCGGCGAGAGCGTGCGCGGATCGATCACTTCCACCGAGATGCCCTGCGAACGCAGGCTGTCTGCCACGTCGCGGGCCAGCAGCACCATGCGCGAGAAAGCCACCACGGTGACGTCTGTGCCCTCGCGCACGGTGCGTGCCTTGCCGAAGGGGATGGTGTAGGGCTCGTCGGGCACCTCGCACTTCTCGGTGTAGATCGCCTTGTGCTCGCAGAACACCACGGGGTCGTCGTCGCGGATCGCCTGCGCGAGCAGGCCCTTGGCGTCATAGGCGTTGCTGGGCGCCACCACCTTGATGCCGGGGATCGCCACCAGCAGCGGGTAAAGAATGGCGGAGTGCTGCGGGCCCGTGCCCATCCCCGAGCCGATCATCGTCCGGATGGTCACCGGGGTGCTGGCGCGGCCGCCGAACATGTAGCGGAACTTCGCGATCTGGTTCATCAGTTGATCCAGACACACGCCCAGGAAGTCGATGAACATCAGTTCGGCCACCGGGCGCAGGCCCGTGAGTGCCGCGCCGCCTGCGGCGCCAATGATCGCGGACTCGGTGATCGGGGTGTCGATCACGCGGCGCTTGCCGAAAGCCTCGGCAAGGCCGAGGGAGACGCCGTAGGCACCGCCGCCTTCGCTGGCGACGTCCTCGCCGATCAGGATCACGCGCTCGTCGCGCGCCATTTCCTCGAAGAGCGTCTTGTTGATGGCCTCGCGGATGCTGAGATTGCTCACGCTGTTTCTCCCCGGTAACTCAGATAGACGTCGGTATACAACTGGTCGGGCGTCGGATCCTCTGCTGCGAGGGCACGCGTCACTGCCGCGTCGAGGATGGACTGGATCCCGGCGTCGATCGCTGCGATCTGCGCGGGATCGAGATCCTTGCAACGGTGATCCTGCAGGAACTTCTCGATGGGATCGGCATTCGCGCGCGAGGCGGCAATTTCAGCGGCGTCGCGGTATTGCTGCGGATCGCCTTCGAAGTGGCCGTAATAGCGCGTGGCGATGGCCTCTACTGCCGTGGGGCCGCCACCCGTGCGGCCGCGCTCTACGGCCTCTGCCAGCGTCTCGTAGACGGTGAAGAAATCGCTGCCGTCGATGCTCACCGCGGGCATGCCGTAGGCACCGGCGCGCGCCGCGATGCGCCCATCGGGCTTGGGGCTCTTGGTGAACTCGGCGTAGTGGTTGTTTTCGTAGAGGAAGATCATGGGCAGTTGCAGCACGGTGGCCAGGTTCAGCGATTCCGCCACGGTGCCCTGGTCTGAGGCGCCATCGCCGATGAACGCCACCGACACCTTGCCGTTGCCGAGTGTTTTTGCCGTCAGCGCCGCGCCCGCTGCGATGGGCGGCCCGCCGCCCACGATGGCGTTGGCGCCGAGCATGCCTTTCTTCATGTCGGCGATGTGCATCGAGCCGCCCTTGCCCTTGCAGATGCCGTCCTGCTTGCAGGCGAGTTCGAGCAGCATCTCTTCGATGTCGCAGCCCTTGGCGATGCAGTGCCCGTGGCCGCGGTGGGTGCTGGCGATGTAGTCCTCGTCACTGAGGTGCATGCACACGCCTACGGCAATCGCCTCCTGTTGGCGATAAACGTGGATGAAGCCGGGCAGATTGCCGAGCTGGTACTCGGCCCGGATGCGTTCCTCGAACTCCCGGATGAGTTTCATCGAGCGGTAGGCGCGATAAAGGGTCTCGGAGGTGTATTCCACAGGCTGCTCCATTCAGTCGGTTTCGATGAGGTCGAGCGGATAGCGGTAGATGCTCTCCGTTTTTTCCTCGCCAATGATGAACACGTTTTCCATGTGCGAGGGGCCGTGACGGCTCCCGAAATACAGGGCGTCGAAGCTGAGCGCCATCGAGGGCTGGATGGTAAAGCCCTCTACCGCGGCGTGCAGCCCCGTGCCCGGGTAGCGAACCGGGCTCTCGAGCGGCACGCGGCCGATCGAGTGCACGATCATCAGCAATTTGCCCGGCGCGTCGAGTTCCCGGGCAAGCCCGCTGCGCACGCTCTCGCAGATCTGCGCCGAGTTCGCGCCGGGCCGCAGTTTTGCCGCCACTTCCTCGAAGCAACGCTGCACCAGCGCGTGCTGCTCGCGGTAGGCAGCGGAGGCTGGCCCCAGATGTGCCGTGCGGTTGATGTCGATCCAGACGCTGCGGTACTTGCCCTGCGTCTCGAGGATCGCGATCTCTCCGCCCTTGAACGGGGTGTCGAACTGCGTGCGGAACAAGTCGGGCTTGAAGATCGTGTCGTAGCTGCCACCGAAGAGCATCGGGCTGCTGGGCAGCGGGTCTATACCCTCGTCGATCATGAAGTGGGCAACGGATTTCTCGACCGCCGCCCAGGAGTTTCCGATCCGCAAGGCGCCCACGGTGTGGGCCATGACGCGGTCGGCTTTCACGCCGCTCTCTCGGAGGATCGCGAGTTCCTCCGCGGTCTTGATCGAGCGGGCGGCCATGATGATCCCGAGGCCGTCATGGCAGGCGTGTCCGGTGAGCCGGTTCACCTCCGCGGCCACGCGCATATCGTCGAACAGCACGGCGTGCCCGGAGAGCCCTGGCGCCTGTGCGATGCAACGCGCGATGCCCTGGATGATGTCCGGCGCACAGTCACCGTCGACGCGCTCCGTGATCGCTCGCAAGTCTGCGAGCAGGTCTTCGGGCAGCGAGAGGTGCACGTCTTCGGCGCGAGCGGTGGCGCAGAAATTCAGTAGGTCGAAAGTCCGCAGCCGGTCGAAGGCCACGGGCAGTCCCTCGCGCTCCGCGACCACGAGGCCGATCAGGCTGGCCTCGGGCAGGAAGAGCGTGACGGGCATGCTGGAATCAGTGGGGATGAAGACCGCCGAAATGGGTTCCGGCAGCCGCCATCCGTCCATCACCGACTCGAAGCCCGAGCTGTAGGCCACGTTCTCCGATGTCGAGAGCACGAGTCCTGCGGCGCCCGCCGCTGACAGGCGTTCGCGCAGCCGTGCAACCTTGATGCTGTACAAGGAAACAACCTCCAAAGGTGGAAAAGCCGGCTCTCGCCGGCTTTCCACCCCTACATCAGAAGGGATCTCAGAACTTGTAGCCGAGCTGCACGCCCAGCTCACGCGGCGGCGCGTGACGGGTGAAGTTCCACAGCGTTGCTACGGGGTTTGCAGCTACGCGGTAGGTCTCGTCGGTCAGGTTCTTGCCGTAGGCCGTGACGGAGAAGGTCTCGGCCTCGCTCTCCCAGGTGATGTGGGCGTTGAGCAGCGTGCGCTCCTCACCCTGCGTCAGTGCCTTCGGAATGATGATGGGGTTGCCCGAGGCGTCCGCGCCCTGCCCGTTGGCGGGGAAGGGGTTGGTCTCGAACTCGTCCATGTAGCTCATGTTCAGGCTGTAGGTGAGCGAGGAACCGCCACTCAGGTCCTGGAAGTAGGTGAGCGTGAGACCAGCCGTCCACTCCGGGGAGTAAGGCACGTCGAGGTTGGACAGATCGAAGGGACGCGGATCACCCGTGAGCCCGAGGTCAGCCGGGACGATACCGGGCTCGTAGGAGTCGTAGGTGTGATCCAGCCAGCCTACGAAGGCATCGATACGGAAGCTCTCGATCGGGACGAAGGAGAGTTCGAGTTCTACACCGTTCGCCGTGCTCTCGCCCTCGTTCACCGCGCGGGTTTCCTGGAAGGTGTTGCCCGCGGCGTCCTCGATGGTGACGACGGTATCGCGCTGGAGGTTTTCATACTTCGTGTTGAACAACGCAGCGTTCATACGGAGCATGCCGTCCATCGCGTCGGCCTTGATGCCGAGTTCGAGGTTCTTGTTCTTCTCGCTCTTGTACGGGGCGCAGGCCGAGGGCGATCCGCAGGTTTCCGAGAAACCGCCCGCCACGAAGCCGGTGGCGTAGCTGATGTAGGTCATCAGGTTGTCGGTCCAGTGGTAGTCGAGCACCACACGGTAGGTATCGGCGCTGAAGGTCTCGCTGTCCTTGATGTTGTTGCCGAAGGCCGACGCGGGCAGCGGGTTGGTGTGCGGGCCCTTGTACTGCGTGACGTCGATGAAGTTGCTGACCGGGTTGGCAGCCGTGCCCAGGCTGAGACGCGTGAAGTCTTTCTCGTCCTCGGTGTGACGGGCGCCGACCGTGAGTTTCAGCTGATCGGTGAGGTCGTAGGAACCGTCGATGTAGCCGGCCCAGCCCTTGCGGTCCTGGGTGGTGTTCTGCACTTCGAAGCGGTCACGGTAGAACTCGCCCGCCGGTCCGACCAGCGGCAGGAAGAAGCCGAGGCTGCCGAAGACCACGAAATCGACGTTGTCTTCGTAGTAGCCCACACCGCTGGTGACGTTGAAGGGCCCGTCGAACTGCGTGGTCAGACGGATCTCCTGCTGGAGCTGGTCACGCTTGGAGTTGCGGCTGGCGTCGTAGAGCGAGGTGTAGGCCTCGCCGGTGTAGGTGCTGGCGAGAATCTCGTCCTGCTTGCGCACACCCGTGATCGACTTGAGTTCGTAGTCGCCGAGGATGATCGTCTGCGTCAGGTAGGCGCCCTTGCCGTCGACCTGGTGGCCAGCGGGGAGGTCGACCACTTTGTTGTTGGTGTAGCTCTGGCCCGTCGAGAAGGGATCGCCGTCGCCGATGCCCGGGAAGCCGATGATCGGCCAGATGTAGGCCTCATTGTTCGGCGTCTCGTTGGCGGCCACTTGGGTGTCGCCGCGGTCCTTCACGTATTCGAAGGTGAGGTCCGCGGTGTAGGCGTCCGTCGGCTGCCAGCGGAACTTCAGCTTGCTGGCAAGGATGTCGGTGCCGCCGATCTTGGAGCCGTCACCCACCAGCGGGTACTTCGAGATGACCGAGTCGATGCAACCCTGATCCACGCCGGTGGGGGTGATGCAACCGAAGCTCAGGAAATCGCCGCCCGGTGGCTTGTCGTTGGTGTAGAAGCCCTCGCTGTCTTCCTTGATGAGGGAGAGTCGCGCGGCGAGGGTGTCACCCATGGGCACGTTGACGGCGAACTTGATCTTGGTCGCGTCGGAGTCGTTCGAGTCGAACTGGCTGTAGTTGGCCTCGACGTTGCCCGAGAGCTCGCCCAGCACCGGCTTCTTGGTGGTGAAGGAAATGGCGCCTGCGGTCGTGTTCTTGCCGAAGAGCGTGCCCTGCGGACCGCGGAAGATCTCGACCTGCTCGAGGTCGAACATCTCGACGAACTGGGACTGCACGTGGTTGAAGGCGAAGTCATCGACCAGGATGCCGACCGAGGGGTCCTTGGTCACGAGGATGGAGATGAAGCCCGTGCCGCGCATACCGCCGCCGATGGCGTTGAAGCCTACCTGGGGGGTCAGGATGACGTTGGGCGCCATCTGGCCGAGGGCCGATACATCGTGCTGGAAGCTGTTCTCGATCTGCTTGGCGGTCAGCGTGGTGACGGCGATCGACAGGTCCTGCTGGGCGACGCTGCGCTTGGTGCCGGTGACGACGATCTCTTCGATGCCGAGGTTGCCGGCGCCCTGTTCCTGGGCTTGGGCAATCGATGTGCCCAGCAGCGCCGGGGCGAGCATGCACGCCGCAAGAAGGTTCAGTCGAAACGGGGGTTTGGGGGTCATAGTCGATCTCCTGGGGTTGACTTATTACTACTTCGAACGAAAAACCGGGCCGCGCGGGCAGCCGTCACCTCGGTCGGGTGGCTGGCGGGCAGACTCTAAACGCATCGGCCCTGCAGCACAACGAGGTCATGAAAGCGTTTGATTACGGTCTGTTGAAGCCCTGACATGCCTGAACCGCAGCTGCAACTGGTCGAGGTTGCGGCCGAAAAAGCTGGGCAGGTAGCGGGGCGGGGGCGCGCCGGGCACCAGATCGAAGCCGTCCAGCCTGCTGATCAGCGCCTTGAAGGCGCTGATCAGCTCCTGCCGCGCAAGTGCGGCGCCCACACAAACGTGCCTTCCCACGCCGAACGCAAGATGGTTCCCCGGCTTGCGGCGGTGCAGGTCTATGCGATCCGGGTCGGGATATTGCGCCGGGTCCCGGTTGGCGGCGCCGAACCGGATGCTGAGCAGATCGCCCTCTTCGAGCGACACCCCGCCGAGCTCCGCGCCCGCGGCACAGCGACGGAACATGCCCTGTGCGGGGGACTCCAGGCGCAGGATTTCCTCTGCAAGGTTTTCCAGCAGCTTCGGGTTCCGGCGCACTTCCTCTATGGGGCCCGGGTCTTCCAGCAGCAGCTTCATGCCCGAAGAGATCGCCGCCGTTGTGGTCTCGTTGCCCGAGGCCAGCAGGTCGATGGTGAGGATGGTGATCAGCTCCTGCATATCGAAGCCGCTGCCATCGGTGTCGCGAAACTCGATCGCCTCGGTGAGCATGTCATCCCGCGGCTCACGGCGGCGCTCGGCGATCATCGCAGCGAAGTACTGCTGCATCTCGACAACCAGCCGCGCGCATTCGATCCGCCGCTCGCGCGTGATCATCATGCTGAAAGGCTCGACGATGGCATCCGACCAGGCCTTGAAGCGCTCGATGTCGCTGCGGGGTACGCCGATCAGGTCCGCGATGATGTACATCGGCATCGGATGCGCGAAATCGCGCACGAACTCCACCTCGGTGCGATCCCCGAAGCCGTCGATCAGCTCCTGTGCCACGCTGTCGATCAGCGGGGTTGCGCGCCGTACGCGTTCGGCGGTGAACAGGCCCTCCAGAAAGCGCCGGATCCGGGTGTGGCGCGGCGGATCGGAGGTGGAGCAGGAGGCCAGCGGCAGCCAGCCGCCCGACTGGTAGATGTCGATGATCTCCTGCGGGATACCGTCGTCGGCGAGCGCCATCGGGCTCACGCCGCTCAGGAACAGATCAGGCTGGCGTATGGCCTCGCGGGCCACATCGAAGCCCGTCACCAGATGGAATCCGGTCTGCGGCATGCGGTAGACCGGGGTCTCTGCGCGCAGGCGGGCGTAGTAGCCGTAGGGGCACTCCTGCACGGCGGGGTCCATCAGGTCCATGTCTTCGGGCTTCTGCATCGCGGGCTACCTTGTGGTGTGGCGCGTCCTACTTCCTTGCGGGGAGGGCGAAGGCGACGATCTCGTCGCCCGGTGTCGAGTTGAACCAGAGGTGGTGGCCCGTGACCATGGCCACGAATTGCCGGCCCTCGGCCTCGTAGGTCATGGGCGTTGCCTGTGTGCCGGCCGGCATTTCGTGCCGCCAGAGCATCTCGCCCGAATCGGTGTCGAAGGCCCGCAGGTAGCCGTCCATCGTCGCCGCGATGAAGATCAGCCCGCCCGCCGTGACAACCGGCCCGCCAAGGTTGGGTGTGCCCAGATTCCACTCGATGGGTATCGGCAGCTGCTTTTCGATGGAGCCCAGCGGCACGCGCCAGCGGATCGAGCCGTCCCCCAGGTCCACCGCCACCAGTTCTCCCCACGGTGGCGCAGTGCAGGGGGCGCCCAGCGGTGAAAGCAGCCAGTCGCGGTGCGTGCCGTAGGGCGTTCCCGTTGCCGCCGCGACATCCGTGCCGTTGGCAAGGCTGATGCCCTCCACGCCCGGTATCTCTGCGCGGGGAATCATCTGCACGGCCTGCGCCACGCGGTTCACGTTCACGATCATCAGCTGCCGATCCGGATCGAAGGCAGCACCACCCCAGTTGGCACCGCCGGCAGAGCCCGGGGTGAGGAGCGTGCCCTTGCCCTCGGAGGGCGGCGTGAAGATGCCCTCGGAGCGGTAAGAGGCGATCAGCTTGCGGCACTGCGCCTTGTCCCAGAAGGTGAAGCCCCAGGCGTCGTCAGGCGTCACATGCGTGGGAACCAGCGGCTCGGGCTTGACCGGGAAGGGTTGCGTCGGAGAGAGCCACTCGCCCGGCAGCCCGCCCTGCGGCACCGGACGCTCCTCGATGGGGAACACCGGCTTGCCCGTCACCCGGTCGAACACGAAGACAAAGCCCTGCTTGGTGTTCTGTACCACCGCTTGCACGGTTGTCCCGCCTTGTCGCAGATCCGCCAGCAGCGGCGGGGCAGAGACGTCGTAGTCCCAGATGTCATGGTGGATGGTCTGGAAATGCCAGAGCCGCTTGCCGGTGGTGGCATCCAGCGCCACGAGCGAGCTGGAGTAGAGGTTGTCGCCCTTGCGCATGCCGCCGTAGAAATCCGGCGAGGCCGAGCCCACGGGCGCATAGATGATGCCGCGCGCTTCGTCGGCAACCATGGTCGACCACACGTTGGCCGCCCCCGTCTTCTCGGCGCTGCCCTCCAGCCAGGTGCTGTAGGCAGGATCCGAGGGATCGCGCGGGATGGGGTCGAAGGTCCAGCGCGGCGCGCCGGTGCGCACATCGAAGGCAAAGATGGTTCCGGGCGAGGCATCGCTGCGGATGTTGTCGGTGATGGCCGAGCCCAGCGCGACCACACCGCTTACCACCACAGGCGCGGAGGTGAGCTTGGCCTCGCCCGGGAATTTGTCGGGCCAGTGGCGGGTGATCTTGACCTCGCCGTTGCTGCCGAAGCCCGGGCAGCGTGCGCCCGTGAGCGTGTCGAGGGCGATCAGGCGCGAATCTGCCGTGCCCATCAGGACGCGCGTCTTGCACACGGCGCCCGCCTCGGCCTCGGGGTCTTGCCAGGCGCTCACGCCCCGGCAGTTGTACTGGAAGGGGAGGGTGTGGTTCTGCGGTACTTCCGGGTCGTGGACCCAGCGTTCGGCGCCGGTGGCCGGATCGAGCGCGATCACGCGGTTGAAGGGCGTGCAGAAGATCAGGTTGCCGTCGACCAGTATCGGGGTGGTCTGGGTGGAACTGTTGGCGATGAGTTCGGGGCTGCGCCGGGCGAGTTCGCCGGTGGAGTAGCGCCACGCTATTTCAAGGCCCTCAACGTTGCCGCGGTTGATCTGTTCTGCGGTGGAGAAGCGCGTGCCGCCCGGGGTGCCGCCGAAGTAGCCCCAGCCGGCGGGCTCCGCAGCTATCGACGAGAATGCCGCGCCGAGCAGCGCGGCAGCACACCACGCGCGGGCCGCGCGGG
>CAIXOY010000135.1 GCA_903921135.1 uncultured Gammaproteobacteria bacterium | reverse complement strand
CAGGTCCGCGCCGCGCTGCGGGCCGCCGCGGCCACGCCCGGCGGCCGCGCCGAAGATGTCGCCGAACACATCACCGAAGATGTCGCTGAAGTTGGCGCCACCGCCGCCACCGAAACCGCCCTGGCCCTGCCCCTCGATGCCGGCATGGCCGAACTGGTCATAGGTGGCGCGTTTCTGCGGGTCCGAGAGCACTTCGTAGGCCTCGTTGGCCTCTTTGAATTTCTCTTCTGACGCCGTATCACCGGCGTTGCGGTCCGGGTGGTGCTTCATCGCCACACGGCGATAGGCTTTCTTGATCTCGGCTTCGTCGGCGCCACGCTCGACGCCGAGTACATCGTAGTAATCCCGTTTGGCCATCGTTGGTATCCGTCAGCGCTTGCCTGTCCGCAAATACACGAGGCCGGCGCCGGAGGTTGCCCCGGAGCCGGCCCGCTCTACCCTTGCCTGCCAGGGGTCGCGACCTGCGCGATCATCCCCGCGGCATCACTTGCGATCGTTGTCTTTCACTTCCTCGAACTCGGCGTCGACGATGTCGTCACGCTTGGGCTCCTCGGAAGCACCGCCCTGTTGCTGCGCACCCGCACCGGGGCCGGCCTGCTGGGCCTGCTCGGAGTAGAGGCGCTGCGCCAGATTGGCGGAGGCATCCGTGAGCGCCTCGGACTTGGCTTCGATATCGGCGATGTCGTCGGTCTTGATCGCCTCTTCCAGCGCCTTGATCGCTGCCTCGATGCGCTCTTTCTCGTCGGACTGCACCTTGTCGGCCGCGTCCTTCAGCGTCTTGCGCACCGCATGCACCAGACCGTCGGCCTTGTTGCGGGCGCCGACAAGCTGCTCGAATTTGCGGTCCTGCTCGGCATTGGCCTCGGCGTCACGGACCATCTTCTCGATCTCGGCATCAGAGAGGCCACTCTGGGCCTTGATGATGATCGACTGCTCCTTGCCCGAGGCCTTGTCCTTGGCCGAGACGTTCATGATGCCGTTGGCATCGATGTCGAAAGTGACCTCGACCTGCGGCATACCGCGCGGGGCGGGCGGGATGTCGGCGAGGTCGAAGCGGCCGAGGGATTTGTTGTCGGTCGCACGCTTGCGCTCGCCCTGGACCACGTGGATGGTCACGGCGGTCTGGCCGTCTTCGGCCGTCGAGAACACCTGCGACTTGCGGGTCGGGATGGTGGTGTTCTTCTCGATCAGCGGGGTGGCGACACCACCGAGCGTCTCGATGCCCAGCGTGAGCGGGGTCACGTCGAGGAGCAGTACGTCTTTCACGCCGCCCGAGAGAACCGCACCCTGGATGGCCGCGCCCACGGCGACCGCCTCGTCCGGGTTAACGTCCTTGCGCGGCTCCTTGCCAAAGAAGGCTTTGACCTTGTCCTGCACCATCGGCATGCGGGTCTGGCCGCCAACAAGGATGACGTCCTGGATCTGTGAAGGGCTCTTGCCGGCGTCCTTCAGCGCGATGCGCACGGGCTCGAGCGTGCGCTCGACCAGATCCTCGACCAGCGATTCGAGCTTGGCGCGCGACATCTTCACCACGAGGTGCTTCGGACCGGTGGCGTCTGCCGTGATGTAGGGCAGGTTCACCTCGGTCTGCTGGCTGCTCGAGAGCTCGATCTTGGCTTTCTCGGCAGCTTCCTTCAGGCGCTGCATGGCGAGCGGATCGCCCTGCAGGGTGATGCCGCTTTCTTTCTTGAACTCGTCGGCGAGGTACTCGATCAGGCGCATGTCGAAGTCTTCGCCGCCGAGGAAGGTGTCACCGTTGGTGGAGAGCACCTCGAACTGCTTCTCGCCGTCGACGTCGGCGATCTCGATGACCGAGATGTCGAAGGTGCCGCCGCCGAGATCGTAGACCGCGATCAGGTGATCGCCAGGGCCGCGATCCATGCCGAAGGCGAGAGCCGCCGCGGTGGGCTCGTTGATGATGCGCTTGACCTCGAGACCGGCGATGCGGCCGGCGTCCTTGGTGGCCTGGCGTTGTGAGTCGTTGAAGTAGGCAGGCACCGTGATCACGGCCTCGGTGACGGCCTCGCCGAGGTAGTCCTCAGCGGTTTTCTTCATTTTCTTCAGGACCTGCGCCGAGATCTGCGGCGGGGCCATCTTCTGGCCTTTGACGTCGACCCAGGCGTCGCCGTTGTCGGCGCGGGCGATGGTGTAGGGCACCATCTTGATGTCTTTCTGGACGACCGCGTCGTCGAAGCGGCGGCCGATCAGGCGCTTCACCGCATACAGGGTGTTGCGCGGGTTGGTGACCGCCTGGCGCTTGGCCGCCTGGCCGACGAGGATCTCGCCGTCATCGCTGTAGGCGACGATGGAAGGCGTGGTGCGCGCGCCTTCGGCGTTCTCGATGACCTTGGGCTTGCCGCCCTCCATGATCGACACGCAGGAGTTGGTGGTGCCGAGGTCGATACCGATGATCTTGCCCATCTGAGTCTCCGTTTCCCTTGGGAGCGGGGCGGCTACCGTAGCCGAACCGCTGCTGTTTCGCTAATGACCAGAGATATTGGCCCGGTTCCGGGCTTTTCAAGGCGCCTCAGGCGGTTTCGTCGATGCGCGGGGCAGGCTTTGCCACCACCACCATCGCCGGTCGCAGCAGGCGGCCGTTCAGCGTGTAGCCCTTCTGCATCACCTGCACCACCGAGTTGGGCGCCACCGCGGGCTGCTCGATCATGGCCATCGCCTGATGGAGTTCGGGGTTGAACGTCTGCCCGGTCGGATCCACCGATTGCACGTCGAATTTCTGCAACACGTCGAGGAAGCTCTTCAGCGTGAGCTGCACGCCCTCGCCGAGCGCGCGGGTGGCTTCGGAGGGTTCGCCCATGGCGGCGAGCGCTCGCTCCAGGTTGTCGAGCACCGGCAACAGCGAACCGGCAAAACGCTCGAGCGCGAACTTGCGCGCGTTCTCGACGTCACGCTCGGCGCGGCGGACCATGTTCTGGGCCTCGGCCTGGACGCGCAGGGCCCGGTCTTCGGCGGCGGCGAGTTGCTGGCGCAGTTGCTCGATCTGTGCGGCAGGATCGGCGCCTTCGGCGGACGGATCGATGCCGTCGTGTTGCGTGCTGTTGTCGTCGGACACGGTGCCTCCGTGGGTACGGGAAAGGTCGGGATCAGGCGTAGATGGGGGCACTGGCGGCCTTTTCAAGGCCTGCCCGTCGGCCGAGGGGTTTCAGCTGCCCCGCAGGGCAGCGCTCAGCATGCGCGCAGTGATGTCCACCACCGGGATCACGCGCTCGTAGGGCATGCGGGTAGGGCCGATGACCCCGAGCACGCCCACGGTGCGCCCGGAGGTCTGGTAGGGCGCGGTGATGAGGCTGAAATCCACAAGCGGACCGAAGCCCGCCTCCTCGCCCACGAAGATCTGCACACCGTCGGCGCGGGCGCTGCGCTCCATCAGGTGCAGAAGGTCTTTCTGCTGCTGGAAGGCCTCGAAGAGCTCGCGCAGCCGGGGCATGTTGTCGCCATGGGCGGTGTCTAGCAGGTGCGCCTGCCCTGCCACCACGTAGCCGGCTTCGCGCCCTTCGGGCAGCAGCGCGCGGCTGGCGAGCGAGATGGCACCGTCCAGCAGGCTGTCGATGCTGGCGCGGGTATCGCGCATCGCCTGCAGCAGGTCTTCGCGGATGCGCTCGATGGGCACTCCGGCGAAGCGGTTGTTGAGGTAGTTGGCCGCGGTGCGCAGCTCGATCTCGTCGTATTCGCGGTCGGTATGGATGATGCGGTTCTGCACCTCGCGCTGGTCGAGCACGAGGATCACCAGCAGCCGGTGTCCCGAGAGCGGCAGGAACTCGACATGGCGCAGGCTCCCCTCGTCGGCGCGCGGCACGGTGACCAGGCCCGTCTGGTGGGTGATGCGCGAGAGCAGGTTCGACGCGGCCGTCACCAGTTCGGGCGTGGTCTTGTCCGGGTCGAGCTGGAGGCGGATGTCCTGCAGTTCGGCGTCGTGCAGGGACTGCATGGTCACGAGCGTATCGATGAAAAACCGGTAGGCCCGGGCGGTGGGCACGCGACCCGCGGAGGTATGCGGCGTCTGCACGAAGCCGCGGCTCTCGAGCTCGGCCATTACCGAGCGCACCGTGGCGGGGCTGACCGGGACGCCGCTCTCCTGCACCAGCGTGCGCGAGCCCACCGGCTGCCCCTCGCGGATGTACATCCGCACGAGGGTGCGCAGCAAATGCTGCTCGCGGTCGGTCAGGCTGAGCCCGTTCATGCGCTGGCGCGGTGTCCGGTAGAGGGGATCGGCCGGATTCTAGCACCGCCCGCAGCCCTGCCCGGAAGCCCCGTGACGACACGCGCGGCGATGGGGTATAACCCGCGCATGCTGCGCTCCCTTGCCATCCGCAATCACAGCCTCATCGCCACCCTCGACCTCGAGCTCGAGGGGGGCTTCTGCGTGATCACGGGCGAGACCGGTGCGGGCAAATCCATCGTGCTCGATGCCCTGGGGCTCGCCATCGGCAACCGGGCCGACGCCCGCGCCCTGCGCGAGGGCGCCGAGCGGCTCGAGGTGAGCGCGGAGTTCGATGTCTCGGCCACGCCCGCCGCGCAGGCCTGGCTCGCGGAGCGTTCATTGGAGCAGGAAGAGTCCTGCGTGCTGCGCCGCGTGATGACGCGCGACGGCCGCTCGCGGGCCTGGGTCAACGGGCAGGCGGCAACGCTGGCCGATCTCAAATCCCTCGGCGATCTGCTGGTCGACATGCACGCCCAGCACGAGCACCACGCGCTCCTCAGCCGCGCCACGCAACAGCAGGTGCTGGACGATGTGGGCGGGCAGGCGCCGCGCGCGCGGGCCGTTGCCACGGCCTATGCGGCCTGGCGCGATTGCCGGGACGAACTCGCGGCACTCGAAGCCGGCGCCCGCGAGCGCGAAGACCGTCGCGAACTGCTGCGCTACCAGTTGCAGGAATTGCAGGAACTTGGCCTTTCGGAGGGCGAGACGGAGGCACTGGAGTCCCGTCAGCGCCTGCTCGCCAACGCGGGTGAGTTGGGCACGCAGGTGCAGGCACTGCTGGCACTCTGCGAGGGCGACGAGCGCGGCGGACTGCTCGCACTGCTGCGCAAGGCCAGCACCATGACCGCCGTGCTGCAACCGCTTGGAACACGCGCCGAGGGCCTGCGCGACCTGATCTCCTCGGCAGCGATACAGGTCGAGGAAGCGCGCCGCGAACTGCTGCATCTGGGCGACACCATCGAATCCGACCCGGCGGCGCTCGCCGCGGTGGAAGCAAGGCTCTCGCTGATCTACCAACTCGCCCGCAAGCACCGCGTGACGCCCGCCGAACTCCCGGCCCTGCAGCAACGCCTGCAGGACGAAGAACGCGGCATAGCAGGCTCGGACGCGCGTATCGGGCAGCTTGCCGGGCAACTCGACACCCTGCGCGCGGCATGGGCCACCGAGGCCAAGGCGCTTGGCACCGCACGGCGGCGAGCCGCGGCAGAGGTCTCGGAGCGGGTGGGCGAGCAACTGGCATTCCTGGGCATGGGCGCCTGCCGCTTCGAGATCGCGGTCACGCCGGGGAGCGGCAAGGACCCATCGCCCCACGGTACGGAACAGATCGAATTCATGGTGGCCACGAACCCGGGCGCCACACCCGGGCCGCTCGCGCGCATCGCCTCCGGCGGCGAGCTCTCGCGCATCAGCCTGGCGATCCAGGTGATCACCGCCAGCCGCTCCACCACGCCCACCGTGATCTTCGACGAGGTGGATGTAGGCATCGGCGGCGCCACGGCCGATGCAGTGGGCAGCCTGTTGCAGGAACTCGGCCGACACGCGCAGGTGCTCTGCGTCACGCACCTTGCACAAGTGGCCGCACGCGGGATCCATCACTTGCGGGCCGCGAAAACGGTAACCGACGGGGTGACGAGCGCGAGCCTCGAGGCCTTGTCAGGCAACGATCGGGTAGAAGAAATCGCCCGCATGATCGGGGGCCGCAACCTGACGGCCAAGACCCGCGCACACGCCAAAGAGATGCTCCAGACCGCCGCCGGCTGATCAGGGCGTGTCGGGGCGCTCCTTCACGTAGAGCACCATGCTGTGCCCCACGATGCGGAAGCCGTGACGCTCGGCGATCACGCGCTGCAGGCGCTCGATCTCCGGGTCGAAGAACTCGATCACGCGGCCGGTATCGACACAGACCATATGGTCGTGGTGCTCGCCGCGCACCAGCTCGAACACCGAATGCCCGCCCTCGAAGTTGTGCCGCTCGACGAGCCCGGCCTGCTCGAACTGCGTGAGCACGCGATAGACCGTGGCAAGGCCGACATCGTCACCGGCCTCGAGGAGCGCGCGGTAGACGTCTTCGGCGCTCATGTGCTGGCGCTCTTCCGGACGGGACTCGAGGATCTGGAGAATCTTCAGCCGCGGCAGCGTGACCTTGAGCCCTGCCTTTTTCAGGCCGGTGTCGTCCTTGCGGTCCATAGGTGAAGCAACCCTGCGGGAGAGGTGGTGAGGATCCGGGTGCAAAGCGTTCGGGGCCTGTGGGAGAATGCCCCCCGATCTCGCCCGGTCGTCGGGCCAACATAACGGAACGCTTTTGCCAAT
>CAIXOY010000134.1 GCA_903921135.1 uncultured Gammaproteobacteria bacterium | reverse complement strand
GGGATGTGCCGAGGCGTGAGCGAGCGGGGCGGGGACCGGGGCTGAAGCGCGGGTGCTGCATCGGCTCCAACGCAGTACGCAGCCACCCGCCCACCGGAGCAGCGCAAACGTCGCAGCCCCCACGATCATCCACGGGGAACACGGGATGAACCGCAGCAAAGCCTCGATCATCGGCGTCGGCTGCAGCCCCTTCGCCGAACACTGGACCCGCAGCGCGGAAGACCTGCTGGCCGAGGCCGTGCTCGAAGCCTACGCAGACGCCGGCATCGAAGAACCGCGCCGCCAGATCGACGCGGTGTTCGCGGGCTCGCTCTACGCCCCCATGGGCCCCGTGCACGTGAGCGAAACGCTACACCTGAACGCGCCTGTCACCATGGTGTACAACTACTGCGCCACCGGCACCGAAGCGCTGCGCGTAGCGGTGATGGCGGTGGCGAGCGGCATGCATGACACCGTGCTTGCGGTGGGCTTCGACAAACCCAAAGACCGCGGCGTCTCCGGCCCCAGCGTCAACATCCGCGGCGTGCGCGACTTGCCCGAGACGCCCGCAGGCTGGTTCGCACAATGCGCCGCGCCGTATTTCGCGCGCTTCGGCGCGGGCCGCGAGGATCTCGCCCGTATCGCGGTGAAGAACCACCACAACGGCAAGCTGGCGCCCAAGAGCTTCCTGAAGAAAGCGATCACGGTGGAAGAAGCGCTCTCGGCGCGCATGATCGCCTGGCCCTTCGGCCTCTACGACTGCGCCGCGCAAACCGATGGCGCCGCTGCGGCCATCGTCACGCGTAGCGATCTTGCCGCCAATTACCACGACCGCGCCGTGCGCGTGCTCGCGGTGGCGAGCGCAACCGCGCCGCACCCGCACACTGATCTCACGCACGATTTCCTGCGCTGGAAACCCACCGAGGCCGCGGCCCGCGCGGCGTATGCGATGGCCGGCATCGCGGACCCCTTCGCACAGATCGACGTTGCGCAGTTGCACGACTGCTTCACGCTCACGGAGCTGTTGAGCTACGAGGATCTGGGCTTCATCCCCAAGGGCGCTGCGCGCGAGCACATCGCCGCCGGCACCTTCGCGCTGGGTGGAGCATTGCCGGTGAACACTGATGGCGGTCTCAAAGCCTTCGGGCACCCCACGGCCGCGACGGGCCTGCGCATGATCTACGAGAACGTGCTGCAACTGCAGGGTCGAGCGGGCGCGCGGCAGGTGCCGGGCGCCACGCGCGCGTTGAGCCACAACATTGGCGGCTATCCCACGGGTTGTGCCGTCTGCATCCTGGGGCGGGAATGAGCATGGATTTCCATACGCTGCGCTACGACGTCGACGACGGCGTACTCACACTCACGCTGGATCGCTCCGCCGCCCACAACGCCGTGAATGCGCAGATGAGCCGCGAGTTGCCGCTGGCGTGGCAGCGCTTCGCGGAAGACGACAGCGCGCTGGTCGCGATCGTCACCGGCGCCGGAGAAAAAGCCTTCTGCGTGGGCGCCGACCTTGCGGATCTCCCGCAGATCGACGGCGAGCGAGGCGCGGGCACGCTCCAGAGCATCCGCTGGAGCCCGCTGCAGAATCAGGTCTGGAAGCCCGTGATTTGCGCCGTGAACGGCATGGCGGTGGGCGGCGGGCTGCACTTCGTGGCCGACAGCGACATCGTGATCGCGGCCGAGCACGCCACGTTTTTCGATACCCACGTGAAAGTCGGGCTGGTGGCGGGGCTCGAGCCCGTGTCGCTCGCGCGGCGCATGCCGCTGGAGGCGGTGCTGCGCATGACGCTGGTGGGCGGGGCTGAGCGCATCGACGCACACCGCGCCCGCGAGCTCGGGCTGGTCGGTGAGGTGGTGCCGGGCGCACAGCTCGCGGCACGCGCGCGTGAAGTGGCCGACATGATCAAGCGGCATTCGCCCACGGCGCTGATGCGCAGCAAACAGGCGATCTGGGGCGCGGCAGAGCGCGGGCTCACGGCAGGCCTCGAACATGCCTGGTCGCTGATCATGGCGCATGACGGCCACCCGGATATGGCCGAAGGTGCGCGGGCTTTCATCGAGCGCCGCGCGCCGCGCTGGCAGCCACCGGGCAAGGACTGAACATGCCGTACAAGCACATCCGGGTGGAGACAGACGGTGCCGTTGCCACCGTGTGCCTTACGCGCGAAGCGGTACTGAACGCCTACACGCCCGACATGGGCGAGGAGTTGGTGCACGCCTACCGCGCGCTGGCGGCAGACGACGCCATCCGCGCGATCATCCTCACCGGCAGAGGGCGTGCCTTCTGTGCAGGCGCTGATCGCGAAGCGCTCTCGGGCGCGCGGGGCGAGAGCGGGCTGCGTCTGGGCGAGGAACACTTCATCACCGGGTTTGCGGCGGAACTCGCCGCGCTGCCCTGCCTCACGATCGCGGCCATCAACGGCCCGGCGGCTGGCATCGGCATCACGGCTACGCTGGCGATGGATCTGCGTGTCGCGGCAGAGGATGCGAAGCTCGTGCTGAACTTCGCCGAACTCGGGATCATGCCGGGGCTGGGCTCCACGCATTTCCTGCCGCGTTTGCTGGGGCCTGCCCGCGCGCGGGAGTTGCTGCTCTGCACGCGGCGCCTGAAGGGAAGCGAGGCCGCGGCCATGGGGCTGGTGAATCGCGCAGTACCCGCAGAGGAGGTACTGCCCACAGCGCGTGCCTGGGCTGCAGCCGTGGCCACCTTGCCGCGCGAACTGATCGTGGCCTTCCGCGAAGGCCTCGTCGCCGGCGCCGAAGGCAGTCTGCAGGAGGCCCTCCTCACCGAGGCGGCGCTCGCCAAGCGGCTTGCCGCGCACCGTCACCGCGGGGAGAACGCGACGTGAGAGACATCACGCTGGACGACAAATACACCGCCACCGAGGGCCGCGTGTATCTCACCGGGCCGCAGGCGCTGGTGCGCCTTCCGATCATGCAGGCACGGCGCGATGCGGCCGCGGGACTGAACACCGCGGGCTTCGTCTCGGGTTATCGCGGCTCGCCGCTCGGCGTGTACGACCTCGCGCTCTGGCAGGCGCAGTCGCATCTGTCCGAACACAAGATCCATTTTCAGCCCGGCATCAACGAAGACCTCGCTGCCACCGCCGTGTGGGGCTCGCAGCAGGTGAACGCCCTGGGCGGTGCGCGCTACGACGGCGTCTTCGCGATGTGGTACGGCAAGGGCCCCGGTGTCGACCGCTCCGGTGACCCGCTGAAACACGGCAATTACGCGGGAAGCTCCCGCCATGGCGGCGTGCTGGTGCTCTGCGGCGACGACCACGGCGCGCGCTCGTCCACGGTGGCGCACCAGAGCGATCACGCGCTGATCCACTTCGGCATGCCGGTGTTCTATCCCGCCACGGTGCAGGAGTACCTCGACCTTGGCCTGCAGGGATTTGCGCTCTCGCGCTATGCCGGCTGCTGGGTGGGCTTCAAGTGCGTTACCGACGTTGTCGAGGCCTCTGCCTCGGTGTCGGTGGATCCCGCGCGCGTCGTTCTGCAACAGCCGCAGGACCACGCGCTCCCCGAGGCTGGGTTGAATCTCAAGCTGGGCATGTTCCCGCTCGCGGCCGAGGCGCAGATGCTCGCGCGCCTCGAGGCCGCCCGTGCCTGGGTGCGCGCGAACCGGCTAGACCGCGTGATCTGGCCGCAACCGCGCGCGCGGCTCGGCATCGTCACCGCCGGCAAGGCCTGGCTCGATGTGATGGACGCGCTCGCGCAGCTCGGCATCGACGAGGCACGCGCCGCGGAGCTCGGGCTCTCGGTGCTGAAGATCGCGATGGTGTGGCCGCTCGAACCCTCGGTGGTGAGCGCGTTTGCGCAGGGCTGCGAGCAGATCCTCGTGATCGAGGAAAAGCGCCAGCTGGTCGAGTACCAGCTCAAGGAACAGCTCTACCACCTGCCCGACGGCCGGCGCCCGCGCGTGACCGGCAAGTTCAGCGGCAACGGCGAATGGCAGGTGCCGTGGTGGCCACGCCTTTGGCGGTCACACCCAAATACACACCCAAGGCGGTGCTGGCATCACTGCCAAACAAGGCATAGGGAAAGCGTTGCTGTCTGTAGCAATC
>CAIXOY010000133.1 GCA_903921135.1 uncultured Gammaproteobacteria bacterium | reverse complement strand
CGAGCAGGATGTTCCCGGCGTTGAGCAGGTTCTCTTCGGCGGACGGCGCCGCACTGCGCGAGCGGGGCAGGGACTCTCCGGTGATCGTGGCGGTGTTCACGCGGACGCCGAAGGCTTCGAGCAACCGGCAATCAGCGGGTACCAGATCGCCACCCGCGAGCAACAGCAGGTCTCCGGGCACGATTTCGGAGACGGGCAGGCGCATTATCTCTGCGCCCCGATACAGAGTGACGCTCGCTGGCAGCATTTCCTGCAAGGCGTCCAGTGCACGGCCGGCACGGTGCTCCTGCGCATAAGAAAAAACGCCATTGATCAGGATGACCGCAAGGATCGCGACGCCGAGCACGTCCATACCCTCGCCTGGCTGAAGTTGATCGGCGATCAGCGCCAGCGCGGCGGCAAGCCACAGCACCAGAGCGAAGAAATGCGTGAAATGCGCTGCCAGCAGCAGCGCGGTCGACCGAGGCCTGGCGCTCTCGATGCGGTTCGGACCGAACTCCTGCAAGCGGCGTGCAGCCTCCTCGGGGGCGAGGCCGTTGATGCTGCTTGCGAGCGCGCGGAGAGCGGACTCGCAGTCCAGATGCTGGATACCGTTTTCGTGCATGGGCTGCTGCTCCTGCGTGCCCTGCCTACAGATTGCTTCCGAAGGATGAGGCCTGTGTGCCGCAGCACGTTGATTCCGGTCAACGCGGGCCCTGTATTTGTGATTGTGCGGAGCGGCCGGGTGAGGGACTGCATGCTGGCGGGTTCGCGGCGCAGCGTGCGATCATCCGCCGGTCACCCGCACCGAGGAGCAGCGCATGACCATGAGCACCCAGGAGATCTCGGACCGACTCGAGATCAATAACCTGCTGATCGATTACTGCACGGCCATCGATTCCCATGACTGGGACTCGCTCGATCGCATTTTCACACCCGATGCCTTCATCGATTACACCGCGCTGGGCGGCGCAAAGGGCGATTTTGCCCAGACCAAGGAATACCTCTCACGCGTGCTGCCGTTTTTCCCCTCCACCCAGCACCTGATCGCCAACAGCCGCATCTGGATCGAGGGCGATACGGCCCGCGGCCGCACCATGTGCCACAACCCGATGGTGATGCCGCTCAAGGCGGGCGGCACACAGGTCGCGTTTTACGGCCTCTGGTACGTCGACAAGCTCGTTCGTACGCCAGATGGCTGGCGCATCTGCGAGCGCGTCGAGGAGCCCGGCTACATGTACAACGTGCCGCCCGAATTCCAGAGTTTCGAGTCCTGAGGCTGGCGGAGCGCGCACATGCAGTTCACCTTGTCGATCGGCTTCTGCCCCAGCGAGTGGTACCTCCCGCTCGCACGTGCCGCCGAGGAAGCGGGTTTCGATTCGGTCTCGGTACCTGACGGCCTGTTCTACTACGAGACCGTCTCCACGCCCTATCCCTACAGCCCCGACGGCTCGCGCTTCTGGTCGCCGGAGACCGAATTCCTCGACCCTTTCGCGGTGATTCCTGCAATGGCGGCGGTCACGGAGCGCATCCGCTTCTATCCTTCGGTACTGAAACTCGCCGTGCGGGATCCCTTGCTGGTCGCCAAATCGCTCAGCAGTTGTGCAGTGCTCTCCGGGGGGCGCGTGGGTTGGGGCGCGGGTCTGAGCCCCTGGCCCGAGGACTTCGAGGTCCTGCGCCAGGAGTGGGCGCAGCGTGGGCCCCGGTCTGCCGAGATGATCGAGATCATCCGGG
>CAIXOY010000132.1 GCA_903921135.1 uncultured Gammaproteobacteria bacterium | reverse complement strand
GTAACGCCGGATCAGTGGGTGCGCTGACGCCGCAGAACGGTGAGCAGGCCAAGTCCACACAGCAGAAGTGGCAGGGTGTTGCCGATGGGTGCGGTGACGGGGGCGGTGACAAGTTCGTTGCCTAGGAGGCTGAAACCAAGCAGATACGACGCCGGAGATCCACTGTCAGCTTCAAACAGATCGCCATTCAAGTAGCGTCGGTCGTCTCCGATACCCGAGATAGCACCCCACTGGAAGGAATCTCCGTTCACGCCGAAGACGCTGAGCCAATAGCTGCCGGGCTTCAATTCCCAAGCCGGCGTTTCAAACTCGATGTAATTCCGGGAATCTACTGATAGGGAATAGGAGTTCTTCCTTATCAGAGCCTCAAGCTCAGGACCTTCCGCAGCAAAGGGACTGGACCAGATCGACAAGGAAAAGTCACCGACACCACCAAACGGGTTGATCAAGACAGGCAATCGGGCTCGGTCGAGAACTGCAGCCACATCCAGTTCGAACGACGCGAACATGCGCGCTCCCGGAACGAAGGGCTTGCACGGGGAGCACTGGGCGAAGGATTGCTGTGCAGTAAGCCAGTCTGCCGGCAACGCCTGCTCCACGATGGTGGCGGCACGCCCCGCCATCGGGAACAGCAGTGAAACAATCAGGCTGATGCAGATCCGTTGCAGCATGGGTTACCCCGGGTGATGACGCGCGTCCAGAACACAGGGCGCGACAGCCTGAGTATGGCAGCCTCCGTGGATCCTGCCAGCCCCTGGCAGGATCCACGGGGCGTGCGTATCAGAACCGCTCGACGATGATCGCCGGTGCCATGCCACCCGCCGCACACATCGTCACGAGGCCGCGCTTCAGGTTGCGGCGCTCGAGTTCGTCCAGCACCGTGCCGATCAGGATCGCCCCGGTGGCACCGATGGGGTGGCCGAGCGCCATCGCGCCCCCGTTCACGTTCACACGGTCACGGTCGAGCCCGAGGTCACGGATGAATTTCTCGGCCACCACGGCAAAGGCCTCGTTGATCTCGAAGAGATCGATGTCATCGATCGTAAGCCCCGCCTTGGCCAGTACCTTGCGAGCCGCGGGCACCGGCGCATTCAGCATCAGCGTCGGCGAATCTCCGACGTTGGCCATCGCGAGCACACGGGCGCGCGGCGTCCAGCCTTGCCGCCTGGCATAAGAGGGCGAAGCCATCAGCAACGCGGCGGCGCCATCGACGACGCCCGAGGAATTGCCCGCATGGTGAACATGGTTCACCTCCAGCCCCGGATACTTCTGGTGGATCAGCCCGAGGTAGGTGGTGCCGCGCTCGTCGAGCGGGTAACGCGCGACCTCGGCAAAGGCGGGCTTCAACTGCGAGAGGCTCTCGAAAGTGGTGCCCGGACGCGGGAATTCCTCGCGGTCCAACGCCAGCGTGCCGTCCTCACGATAGACAGGAACGAGGCTGCGGCTGAACGCGCCCTCCGCGATGGCGCGCGCGGCGCGCTGCTGGCTGACGTACGCGAACTGGTCGAGCGCCTCGCGGCTGATGCCCTCGAGCGTGGCGATGGCGTCACCGCAGACGCCCTGGTGCGGTTGCGGATGCACCGCGCGCAAACGCAGGTTGTCGTTGTCGATGAACATGGTGGGCGCGTTACCGCCTTGGCCATAGTTCGACATCATCTCGGTGCCGCCGGCGATCACCAGATCTTCCATGCCCGACATGACCGATGCCGCTGCGAGGTTCACCGCAGTGATGCCCGAACCGCAAAAGCGGTCCAGGGTCACGGCGCTGGAGCGCACGTCGTAGCCCGCATCCAGCGCGGCCATGCGGCCCAGGTCTCCGGACTGCTGTCCGCGCTGCGAACTCGTGCCCCAGATGATGTCGTCGACCTCCTCGGTGCGGATGGCGTTGCGCTCGGCGAGCGCCCGCAGGACGGTAGCGCCCAACTGCTGCGGGTGGATGCCCGAGAGCGCCCCCTTCCCTGCCTTGCCGATGCCACGCGGGGTGCGGCAAGCGTCGATGATCCAGGCTTCGTTGCTCATTGCGGTGTATCTCCGGAGTTGATGGGTATGAGTAATCAGGCAAGCGCGCCGGCGCTGCGCAATTGCGCGATGCGCTCGTCGGAATAGCCCGCATCGCGCAGTGCGTTATCTGTGTCGCTGCCCGCAGGGCGCGCGGGCGCAGGCGTGGCGGGCGCGGTGCGGCTGAAGCGCGGCGCGGGGGCCGCCTGCGTCACGCCCTCGATGTCCACGAAGGAGCCGCGTGCGCGGTTGTGCGGGTGCGACGGGGCCTCGCCCATCGAGAGCACGGGCGCGAAGCACACGTCCGTGCCTTCCATGAGCGCGCACCACTCGTCGCGGGTCTTGCTGCGCATGACAGCCGTGAGCCGCTCTCGCATCACCGGCCACTGTGCGGCATCGTTCTGCGGCGTGAATTGCGCGGCATCGAGTCCTGCGTGCTGCAGCAGTAACGCGTAGAACTGTGGCTCGATGGAACCGAGCGCCACGTACTTGCCGTCGGCGGTCTCGTAGGTGTCGTAGAAGTGCGCGCCGGTGTCGAGAATGTTGACGCCACGCTCATCGCGCCAGGCACCACTCGCCTTCATCGCATACATCATGTGCATCAGCGTGGCCGCGCCTTCGACCATCGAGGCATCCACCACCTGCCCCTTGCCGGAGCGCTGTGCCTCGAACACGGCACACATCACACCGAACGCGAGGAACATGCCACCGCCACCGAAATCACCCACGAGATTCAGCGGCGGCACGGGCTTCTCGCCCGCACGGCCGATGGCATGCAACGCGCCGGAGAGCGCGATGTAATTGATGTCGTGCCCGGCAGCAG
>CAIXOY010000131.1 GCA_903921135.1 uncultured Gammaproteobacteria bacterium | reverse complement strand
TGGTCGATCCGTCCGTTCCCCTCCACCACCACGCGCACGCCGTTGCGAAGCACCTGCGCAGGCACGGCATGCGTGGCGTCGCTCAGCAGCAGCACCCGGCTGCTCGCGATACCCGCCTCTATGACCTGTCCGAAGAGCCCGGAGGCATCGATCACGGCTTGCCCCGGCACGACGCCACTCGAGCTGCCCTTGTCGATCACCGCGACCTGCAGGCCGGGATCAGGCGAGATGCCGATGATCTCGGAAACCAGCACGTTTTCCTCGAGCAGTGCCGTGGAGTTCAGGAGTTCGCGCAGGCGGAGGTTTTCGGCCGAGAGGGCGGCAATGCGCTGCGCCCGCGCACGCAGCACCAGCGCCTCGGCCCGCAGGGCGCGGTTCTCTGCGACCAGGGTATCGCGCGAGGCAAAGACCTCCGCCACCCAGCCGGCCATGCGCCCGGGCAGCGAACTCAGCCAGTAGAACGGAACCGATACATCCGACAGCACGGCACGGGCAGGCGCCATCAGCCCGGGGCGGGCGTCGGCGAACATGAGCAAGGCAGCGGCGAACACGAGGCCTGCGAGTCCCAGGCTGACCGAGGCTTCACTGCGGAAAATCGGCTTGATGACGCGCCCTCCCGTGTGCGGCCCCCGGCCCTCGCACTCACTCGGTGGAGAGGAGGTCCAGGCTGTTGCGGTCCATCATCTCGAGGGCCTTGCCGCCGCCGCGCGCCACACAGGTGAGCGGGTCTTCGGCAACGATCACGGGGAGGCCGGTCTCGCGCTGTATCAGGCGGTCGATGTCGCGCAGCAGCGCGCCGCCGCCGGTCAGCACGATGCCGCTCTCGGCGATATCGGAGGCGAGTTCAGGCGGGGACTGCTCGAGCGCACTCTTTACCGCATGCACGATCAGGTTCAGCGGTTCCTGCAGGGCCTCGTGGATCTCGTCGCTGTTCAGCGTGAAGGAGCGGGGAACGCCCTCGGCGAGGTTGCGGCCGCGGACGTCGATCTCGCGAAGTTCGCCGCCCGAGAGCGCGCAGCCGATTTCCATCTTGATGCGCTCGGCGGTGGAGTCACCGATCAGGCTGCCGTAGGTGCGGCGGACATAGGTGACGATGGACTCGTCGAAGCGGTCACCGCCCACCCGCACGCCTTCCGAGTAGACGACACCGTTCAGCGAGATGATGGCGATCTCGGTGGTGCCACCGCCGATGTCGACCACCATGGAGCCGCTCGCCTCCTCCACCGAGAGCCCGGCGCCGATCGCGGCAGCCATGGGTTCCTCGATCAGGCGGACGTCGCGGGCGCCGGCGCCGAAGGCCGATTCGCGGATGGCACGGCGCTCGACCTGCGTGGACTTGCAGGGCACGCAGACAAGCACGCGGGGGCTGGGGCGGATGAAGCTGTGCTGGTGCACCTTGGAGATGAAGTGCTGGAGCATCTTCTCGGTGACCTGGAAGTCGGCGATCACGCCGTCTTTCAGGGGGCGGATGGCGGTGATGTTGCCCGGGGTGCGGCCGAGCATGCGCTTGGCGTCGGTGCCGACGGCCTCGATGGTCTTCTGGCCATTGTGAATGCGGATGGCGACCACCGAGGGCTCGTCGAGGACGATGCCCTGGTCGCGCACGTAGATGAGCGTGTTGGCCGTGCCGAGATCGATCGAGAGGTCGTTGGAAAACAGGCCGCGGATTCGCTTGAACATGATGGCCTCGGGCCTCCGGAGTGAGCGGTGGGGCCGCTCGATAAAAGCGGGGCAATTTAACAATGCGCCGTATTCGGGGCAATAAGCGCTTGTGCTAAGTTTACGCCCTCCTGCGCCTGCGAAGGCGCGTTTTTCAGCACGATCAGTACACGCCCATGACGATCAGCGAACAGGACCTCGCGCGGGTCGCGGAACTCGCCCGCCTCCGCCTCGACCCCGCCACCGTGACCGAGGTCACGGGCCGTATCGGCAACATCCTCGGGATGATCGACCGGATGCAGGCTGTAGACACCAGCGCCGTGAGCCCCATGGCCCACCCTCTGGATACCGTCCAGCGCCTGCGCCCCGACGAGGTCACCGAGCCCGACCGGCGCGCGGACTTCCTCGCCATCGCACCGGTTTCCGAGGACGGCCTCTACCTCGTTCCCCGCGTCATCGAGTAGGGCCACGGCCCGGCACCCAGCAGGAAGTCCCGCATGCACGACATCGCACTCGAGGCCATCGCCGGCGCACTGGAGCGCCGCGAGTTCTCTTCCGTCGAGATCACCACCCACCTGCTCGACCGCATCGAACGCGCCAACCCCACGCTGAACGCCTTCGTCACCCTCAACCGTGAGGGCGCCTTGCGGGCCGCTGCGGCAGCGGATGTGGCCCGGGCCGGTGGCGCTACCGGGCCACTGCTCGGCGTGCCCATCGCGCACAAAGACCTCTTCTGCACCGCAGGCCTGCGCACCACCTGCGGCTCGCGGATGCTCGGCGAGTTCGTGCCGCCCTACGACGCCACCGTGGTCGAGCGCCTCGGCGCGGCCGGTTGCGTGACACTCGGCAAGACCAACATGGACGAGTTCGCCATGGGCTCGTCGAACGAAACGAGCTGGTTCGGCCCCGTGCGCAACCCCTGGGACACTGCGCGCGTGCCGGGCGGTTCCTCGGGCGGCTCGGCCGCAGCAGTGGCAGCGCGCCTCGCGCCCGGCGCCACCGCCACCGACACCGGCGGCTCGATCCGCCAGCCGGCCTCGCTCTGCGGCCTCACGGGGCTGAAAGCCACCTACGGGCGCGTCTCGCGGCACGGCATGATCGCCTTCGCCTCCAGCCTGGATCAGGCGGGCCCCATCGCCCGCTCCGCTGCGGATTGCGCACTCATGCTCAGCGCGATGGCGGGTTTCGACACGCGCGACTCCACCTCGATAGACACGCCGGTGC
Source organism: uncultured Gammaproteobacteria bacterium (assembly GCA_903921135.1). Taxonomy (GTDB): domain Bacteria; phylum Pseudomonadota; class Gammaproteobacteria; order Pseudomonadales; family UBA5518; genus UBA5518. The sequence goes on along the minus strand of CAIXOY010000131.1, from coordinate 1,965 downwards.
CCGATTACGTTTCCCTGCTCGACCGCCCCCTCGCCGGGCTCCGGGTGGGTGTGCCGAAGGAATACTTCGACCCGGGCCTGCACCCCGGCACCGAGGCCGCGGTACGTGCGGGCCTCGCAGAGCTCGAGGCGCAGGGCGCGCGACTCATCGACGTGAGCCTGCCGCACTCTCCCTTGTCTGTGCCTGCCTATTACGTGATCGCGCCCGCCGAGTGCTCCGCGAACCTCTCGCGCTACGACGGCGTGCGCTACGGCTATCGCTGCAAGGACCCGGTGGATCTGCGGGATCTGTACGAGCGCAGCCGCTCCGAGGGCTTCGGCGAGGAGGTCAAGCGGCGCATCATCGTGGGCACCTACGCGCTCTCGGCCGGCTATTACGACGCCTACTACCGCAAGGCACAGCAGATCCGGCGGTTGATTGCCGAGGACTTCCGGCAGGCCTTCGGGCAAGTCGACGTGATTGCGGGCCCCGCGGCGCCCGCCACCGCTTTCCGCTTCGGCGAGAAGAGCAGCGACCCGATCACGATGTACCTCGAAGACATCTACACCATCGCCGCGAACCTCGCCGGGCTGCCGGCGATGTCGATGCCGGGCGGCCTGGTCGATGGCCTGCCCGTGGGCATACAGCTGATCGGCAACCACCTGCAGGAGGGGCTGCTGCTGAACGTGGCGCACCGCTTCCAGCAGGCCACCGACTGGCACACCCGCGCGCCGGCCTTCGCGGCCTGATCCAGGAGACGCCACGCCATGCTCTCGCAATGGGAAACCGTGATCGGGCTCGAGGTGCACGTGCAACTCGCCACCCGCAGCAAGATCTTCTCGGGCGCTGCCACGCGCTTCGGGGCTGCACCCAACACGCAGGCCTGCGCCGTGGACCTCGCCATGCCGGGCACGCTGCCGGTGCTGAACCGCGAGGCCGTGCACATGGCCGTGAAATTCGGGCTGGCCATCGGCGCCGACATCGCGCGCGTCTCGGTCTTCGACCGGAAGAACTACTTCTACCCCGACCTCCCCAAGGGCTACCAGATCAGCCAGCTCGACCACCCCATCGTCGGGCGCGGCTCGGTGACAGTGGAGTTGCCCGACGGCAGTTCGAAGTGCATCGGAGTTACCCGCGCGCACCTCGAGGAAGACGCAGGAAAATCGCTGCACGAGGACTTCCACGGCCTCACCGGCATCGATCTGAACCGTGCGGGTACGCCGCTCCTCGAGATCGTCTCCGAACCCGAGATACGCAGCGCCCAGGAGGCCGTGGCGTATCTCCGCCAGATCCACTCGATCATCCGTTACCTCGGGATTTCCGACGGCAACATGGCCGAGGGCTCGATGCGCTGCGACGTCAACCTCTCGTTGCGCCGTCATGGCCAGAGCGAATTCGGCACCCGCTGCGAGATCAAGAACGTCAACTCCTTCCGCTTCGTCGAGAAGGCCATCGAGTGCGAGCGGGAGCGCCAGGCAGACATCCTGGAAGGCGGCGGCACGATCAAACAGGAGACGCGCCTCTACGACGCCGAGCGCAACGAAACCCGCTCCATGCGCAGCAAGGAAGTGGCGCACGACTACCGGTACTTCCCGGAGCCCGACCTGCTGCCGGTGCATGTGAGCGAGGAATTCATCGCCTCGGTCCGCGCCGAACTGCCCGAACTCCCTGCGCAGAAGGTGCAGCGCTTCCGCACGCAGTTCGGGCTGGGCGCCTACGACGCCGCGCAACTTGCTGCGAGCCGTGAACTGGCGGACTACTTCGAGGAGGCCGCGGGCGTGGCGGGCGATGCCAAGACCGCTGCCAACTGGGTGCTCTCGGAACTGCTGGCGCGGCTGAACCGCGACGGCCAGGAAGTGACTGCATCGCCGGTGCCTGCCACATCGCTCGGCGCGCTGATCGCACGCATCCACGACAACACCATCTCGGGCAAGATCGCCAAGACCGTCTTCGAGGCTATGTGGGCCGGCGAAGGCGAGCCCGACG
>CAIXOY010000130.1 GCA_903921135.1 uncultured Gammaproteobacteria bacterium | reverse complement strand
GCTGACGCACGTTCATCCAGTCGTACCACTGCTGTTCTGGTCGCCCGTGGTCGTGTGGCTGTTGTGGCGTACTCTTGCAGGTGGTGAGGTACGTGGCGGCGAACTCGCGCTGACGGCACTTGCCGGCGTGACCGTCTGGACGCTGAGCGAATACCTGCTCCACCGCTTCGTGTTCCACTTCAAGGCGACGAGCAAGGTCGGCAAATATCTCGTGTTCATGTTCCATGGCGTTCATCACGACGCGCCGCGGGACAAATCGAGGCTGGTGATGCCGCCAGCGGGCGCGGTGATCGTGATGTTTTTCCTGTGGCAGCTGTTCGGGCTCATCGTGCCCGCGCCCTGGCTTGAGCCCTTTCTGGCGTTCTTCATCGTCGGTTATCTCTGCTACGACTACATCCATTACGGCACGCACCACTTCCCGATGCGCCATCCGGCGCTGCACTTCCTGAAGGTCTATCACCTGCAACATCACCACGGAGCCAAGGGGCTGCGCTACGGCGTGAGCTCGCCCCTGTGGGACCGTGTCTTCCGCACTTACCCGCCGGCGGGCACGCGCTGAGCGTTCTGGCGGCAGTACGAGATGGCCGAGCACCTGTTGCTGCCCAAACGCGTCGCCCGCGCGTTTCCGCGACTGGGCAAGGTCGCACAGTCGCTCGAGTCGGGCTTCCTGAACGCTCTGGTCGCCCTGCTCCGCACACTCCCTGTTCCGGTTGCGTTCGCTCTGGCGCGGGGCTGCATGCGCCTGCTCGGCCCGCTCACGCCGCTCTGGGAGAAGGTGCGGCGCAATCACGCGATTGCCTTTGCAGCGATGGACGCGCCCGCACGGCGGAGCCTGAGGCGTCAGACCTTCTCGCATCTGGGCGAGGCGATCGCTGAACTGGTGCTGGCGCAACGTCTCTACGCCGAGGGCTCTTCGCGCATCGAGTGGCACGCCGATCCGGCGCTGGAAGACACACTGGCAGCCAAGCGCCCCATGGTGATGGTCACCGGGCACGTGGGCGCGTGGCAGCTCACCAACATGGTCTCGCTCCACTGGAACATGCCACTGACCTCGCTCTATGCCGAGGAGTCCAACGCCGGCATGGCGGCCCTGATGCTCTCGTTGCGCAACGGGCTTGGCTGCCGCTGGCTGCCCAGCGCGGGCGGGATACGGACGCTGCTCGAGGAGCTGCGCGCCGGTCACTCCGTGGGGCTCGCCTGCGATACGCGCATGGATCAGGGCGAGGCCGTGCCCTTCTTCGGCCATCAGGTCCTCAGCAACACGGTCCCGGCGCGACTTGCGCTGCGCTTGGGTATACCCCTGGTGCCAGTGCTCGCCGAGCGGCTGCCGAATCAGCGCTACCGGATCAGCCTGCAGGCGCCGGTTCTCGCACCCGACCTTGGCCGCACACAGCCCGAGCAAGCGCTGGACATGACCGCCGGGATGATGGCCCGCTTCGAGGGGTGGGTGCGTGAACGTCCTGCGGAATGGATGTGCCTTTCAAGGCGCTTCCCCAAAGATCTGGACAAGTCCGCCGGCCGCGGATGAAAGCGCAAACCCGAACCAACGGCCAGCTCACTGCCGAAGAGCGCGCCGGCTGTTAACATCAATCCACACGCTGTACGGATTCCAAGGGATGATCAGGTTATCTGCCACGTTGTTGATCTTCGCCGTTGCCGCCGGGGCCCATGGAACGGAACTCGAGACAGTCGTCGTGACGGCGACCCGCAGCACGGGGACGCCCGGAAAGCTGCCCTCGAGCCTGAGCGCGGTGTCTGCCCGGGAACTC
>CAIXOY010000129.1 GCA_903921135.1 uncultured Gammaproteobacteria bacterium | reverse complement strand
GCCATCTCGTAGGCGAGCGAACGCGCCTCGGGTGACACGAGCCTTGCTACAAGAGCTTCGGGCTCGGGTTTCTTCAGAAGCACCTCTCGGTACAGCGCGGCGAGATTCAGCCCCCCCTCACTGTCCAGTGCATCGGCGACATCGCGGATGGCAGCGCGCTCGCGCTCGTCCTTCGTGCCATCGGCAAATGCGGCTACAAGGGCGATGGCAAGGATGGCTTCCTGCTGGTTCCGGTCGAGTACATCACTCATCTCGTTGGCTCCGTGCTCTGGTGGGGTCGCCCGCGGGCGTTCAAGCGCGCCGGGAATCAGCTGCGCATCAGACGCGGAAGGTAGCACGAGTCACCGCGCCGGACCCTTACATCGCGAGGTACACCGCAGGCTCCGGGCCAGGAAACGGGCGGCGACGTACGACCGGGCAGTCCTCCTCAGCCCGGCACATCCACCCCGGTGTGCAGCGGCTCCCCGAACACCCGCAGCAACAGCGGCGTGAGCGCCTGCAGGGGGGCGAGCGGCCGATCGGGCGGCTGCAGTCCGTTCACGAAACCTTCCCCTTCTAAGCGCGTGAGGAGTTCCGTGTTCCGGCTGATCACATGCACCGGCACATCCCAGGGAGCTCCGGGCCCGGTCACCGCCCCGATGGGCTGGTGGTCCCCGATCACGATCAGCACGAGATCCGGATCGGCTCGCTCCGCAATGAAGCCCGAGAGCCAGCCGAGCGTGTACCGGAATGCTGCGATGTACTGCGGCGTTGGCTGCGTCCAATCCTCAGGCACCGCGAGCGCGGCCTCGCGCTCGGCAGGCGTGTAGGCCGTGCCGGCGGCAAGCGCTGCCCAGTCCGACACCAGCGGTGCGAGAGGCGCAAAAGGCGCGTGCGTGCTCACCGTCGGGAACATCACGAAACGCGGCGCCGGTGAGCCGTGCCGGGCGGCTGCGGAAAGCTCGTCGCGCTCGAGCAGCGCCATCGCCGCCTGGTCGGGCACCTGCCAGTAGCCGAAGCCCGGCCCCCGGTAGCCGAGGGTGTCGAGTTCGCCATAGCGATCGAAGCCCCAGAAACGGCCTTCAGGCCACGGTCGCTGGATCCCCGGCACCCACGCGACGGTGCGGTAGCCATGCGCGGAGAAATGCGACACCAGCGATGAGCGGCGGCTGCGCAGCAGCCCCGCGTAGACATCCGGCTCGCGGGTGTCGAGGCCGGAGAGCAGCGCCGCGTGTGCGAGCCATGAGGCGCCACCGAAGGTCGGTGAGACGACGCGGGCAGACACCACGCTGCGATCGCTGCCGGAAATGGCCCGCGCCAGCACCTCGCGCGCGGGCGCGAGTGATGCCCGGATATGCGGGTCGTCCAGCGTGATCGCGCCGTAGGCCTCGAGGAACAGCACCACCACATCGGATCCGCCGAGCACCGACAGATCCCTGTCGAACGCGGGACTTGCCGGCAGCGAGGCATCGAGCCGCTCCGGAGACATCGAACGCGCCATGGCGCGAACCTGTTTTGCCACGCTGCCCGAGACGGGCTCAGCGAAGACCTGATGCACAGAAAAGCCCAGTCGTGGCGCAACGGTCCACGCGAGCACGAGCATGAGCGCTGCCAAGGGCAACGCCGGTTGCGCGGGCGAGTGATGCAGACCCTGCGCAGTCCAACTGATCAGGGTACGCAACAACAGGAACAGCAGCCCGATCAGCAGCACAGCCGCCATCACGCCGCCGCACAACGCGAACCACTCCTGCTCCGCGCCAGCCATGCGCAGCACCTGCCAGGCATGCTGTCCGTCCCAGTAGAGATTCACGGGGCGCCCCAGCAACGCGCGGCTCGTGACATCCGCGTACCGCCACAGCACACCAAAGCTGACAATCACGGCCAGCACACCGGCGCTCCGCGGCGAGGGACCGCGAGCGAACCGCACACAGAGCGCGAGCACGACCACCAGCAAGGCCAGCTCCACCGACACCCGGAGCTGCGGCACCACGCCAATCCCCGGCCAGAGGTTCGCGAAGGTGAGGAGTGCATTCAGCCCGAGGAGCGCGAGCGCGAGCCGCACAAGAGGCCAGCCGCGCAACCTGCTCATCGCCCTGCGCCGCCCGGTTGTTTAGCATGGGAGCGCGCGCCGCCCGAGGGCGCGCAGCACACCCACCTCCGAGGACGCATCGCGTGCCGCACACCGACCTTCATACGCGCTGGCAGGATCAGACCCCGGACGGCCTCGCGGCGCTGGCTGCAGCGGGCGCGGTGGCGCTCTGGCCGCTCGCCGCGATCGAACAGCACGGCGAGCACCTGCCGCTCTCGACGGACCTCGATATCGCGCTCGGCCTCAGCGCCGCGGCTCTGGAGCAGGTGCGTGCGGACGTGCCCGTGTGCGCGCTCCCGCCGCTCGCCGTGGGCATGAGCCTGGAGCACACCCGCTTCCCGGGGACGCTCAGCTTCTCGCCGCAAACCGCTCTCGCCGTGATGACCGAGATCGGCGAGAGCGTCGCGCGCGCCGGCTTCAGGCGCCTCGTGCTGCTGAACGCACACGGCGGCAACCGCGCCCTTGTGGATCTCGCGGCACTCGCGCTGCGTGAATCGCGCAACATGCTGGTGGTGCGCGCGAACTACTTCATGATCGCGGCACCCGCCGATGCGCTGCCGGAGGCCGAGTTGCGCCACGGACTGCACGGCGGCGCGCTCGGGACAGCCATGATGCTGCACCTCGCGCCGCATACGGTGCGCCTCGACCGGCTCCCGCAGGCGCGGAGCCTCGGCGAGGACATGGCCGAGGCAGGACAGGTGCTCGGGCCCGAGGCCGAGGCGGGTTTCGCCTGGATGGCAGAAGACCTTCACCCTGGCGGCACCACGGGCGATGCGCGCCTCGCGAGTGCCGCGCTCGGCGAGCGCTTGCTCCGTCACTACGGCAGCAAGCTCGCACGGGTCATCGAAGAGAGCTTCGACTTCGCGCTCTCGCGTCTGGGGCACGGGGACTGAGCGCCGCCGCGGAAGGATCATCCGCGCCCCGCATCCGGGGAGATCGCCGGCGCGGGCTCCGCCGGATCATCGAGCAGCGCGTGAAGCAAATGTCCCTGGCGGTCGGCCATCGCCGAGAGGTAGCGACGGTTGTGCGCGGTGATCGGCCCGAAAAGCGGCTGGCGGTTCGCGACTTCGGTACCGGCATCGCAGAGGGCTGCGATCTTCGCGGGATTGTTGGTGAGCAGGGCGACACGTGGCACACCGAGTGCGGCCAGCATGTCGTGCGCGATGCGGTAATCCCGCTCGTCGTCGCCGAAGCCGATGGTGCGGTCCGCGTCGACGGTGTCGAGGCCTTCGTCCTGCAAGCGATACACGCGCAGCTTGTTGGCGAGTCCGATACCACGCCCTTCCTGCGCCAGGTAGAGCAGGATCCCTCCGCCCTGCGCGTTGATGGTGGCGATGCTGCGCTGCAGTTGCTCGCCGCAATCGCAACGCTGGCTGCCGAACACATCCCCGGTAAGGCAGGCGCAATGAAGGCGCACCGGCACGGCCTCGGGCCAGAGCGCGGGATACCCCACCAGCACGGCAACGTGCTCCTGCAAGCCGTCGCGTTCGCGGAACAGCACAAAGCGGCTGTCCACGCCCTGCGCGAGCGGCACACGCGCCTCGCCGGCGCGAACGAGCCGCGGGGCCCCGTCACAGAGCGCGAGCGCCTCCTCGAGGGGCACGCGCAGGAACTCCCCCTCTCGCACTGCCGCATCTACCGCCCCCGCGTTGCCGGCAGGCACCCGCACGGCAAGACCCGCGGGCAGCACGCGCGCACGGCGCAGCAGTCTCACGGCGGCTTGCTCGGTCGCAACGCAGTCGCGCAGAGAGGCGCCTTCCGGCACGCGCTGCGCGTGCTCACCCGCGAGTCTGAGCAGTTCGGCCGGGCTGGCAGGCAGCACGATCGGCAGAGCGGCAAACTCGGCGATATCAGGGACCGACATGCTCGCGAGCCGATGCCCGGTGAGCAGCAAGGCGCAACGATCTCCACCAAGCTCACGAAACCGCGCGATACTCTCGGCGCTGATGCCTTCGACCGGGTGCACGAGGGTGTCGCCCGTCTCGTCAGCGATAAGTACGGGCAAGCCACGGTGCAGATCGAAAACTGCTCGCTCTGCATGTCGCATCAGTCACCTCCATGGAGTGGTTCCGGCT
>CAIXOY010000128.1 GCA_903921135.1 uncultured Gammaproteobacteria bacterium | reverse complement strand
GGTAGAGCACCTTTTTGAAGGGAGAAGCAGAGAAAAGCTGCCCGAACCCCTTCAGCACGCCGATGGTGATGGCGATAGGGTTAGACATGACGAGGGCGCCAAAGGCAGCGCCGCCGATGATGATGAGTTCGAAGGGCTGCCACAGCGCAAGAAGTTGACCGCCCGCGAGGGTGAACCCGAGTGCGCAGGCCCCGAGCACCATCACCAGGCCAACGATGGTATTCATCCGCTACCGTGCTCCACTGCTGCGTCCCGGCCGCATCCTAGCGTGGCCGACAATGCTCCACAACACTCGCCGCCACACTCGCCGCCGGGTGGCCGCTGCCCGGCAAGCTGGCTAGAATCGGCGCCGGTGCACTCTCCGGCCTCGTCCCTTGGCCGTTGCAGTCACGAGACGCCTACATGTACCAGCGCACCCTGATCTTCAACCTTGCGATTTTCGTGAGTGTCGCTGCGGCCTGCGTCGCTGCATGGGCATGGTTCAACCGCCCGATGGACGCGCCTGACTGGCCCGAGCACGTATCGGGCTACTCCTACTCTCCCTTCCGTCAGGGGCAGGATCCGACCCGCAACATCTTTCCCACCGAGGAGCAGATCCGCGCCGACATCGAGTTGCTCTCGGAGCACACCAACCGTCTGCGAACCTACTCCGTCAAAGGCACGCTGGGCGACATACCGCGCATCGCCCAGGATTTCGGCATCAATGTCACGCTCGGCATCTGGATCAGCAATGACCCGGTTGCCAACGAAGACGAGATCAACCGCGCGATCCAGATTGCCAACAGCGTCCATAACATCGACCTCATCATCGTCGGCAACGAGGCCCTGTTCCGCACCGAGGTGACGCCGGAAGAGATGATCAACTACATCGAGCGCGTGCGCGCCTCGGTGAAAGTGCGCGTGACCACGGCCGAGCCCTGGCATATCTGGCTGAAGTACCCCGAGCTTGCCTCCCACGTGAAGGTGATCGGTGCGCACGTGTTGCTCTTCTGGGAGAAAGTCCCTCCCAAGAAGGCCGTCAAGGTCACGATCGAGCGGGCCAGGGAGCTGCGCAAGGCCTTCCCCAAGAAGAGGCTGCTGATTGCGGAGGTGGGCTGGCCCTCGCACGGGCGTCCTCAGGGTGAAGCGGAAGCAACCCCGGCGGTGCAGGCCGTGTATCTGCGCACCATGCTCGACAAGCTGAACAGTGGCGGTTACGAGTACTTCGTGATCGAGGCCTTCGACCAGACGTGGAAAACCCGCGACGAAGGTGATGTGGGAGCGTACTGGGGTGTCTACGACGTCGAGCGTCGCCCGAAATTTCCCTTCTCGGGGCCGGTGGTGGCGATCCCGGAATGGCGGACGCTCGCGGGGGTGTCGGTCGTCCTGGCGGTTCTCTCCTTCGCACTGCTGCTCATCGACAGTTCCGGGCTCAAACGTCGCGGTCGTACCTTTCTGGCGTTGATCGCCTTCGGCATGGCCTCCTTCCTCGTCTTCGTTGCCTATGACTACTCTCGCCAGTACCTCGGCTGGCTCGAATGGTCGCTGGGCGCGGTGCTCGTCCTGTCGGCGCTGGGTGTCTTCACGGTGTTGTTCGCCGAGGCGCACGAGATGGCCGAGACCATCTGGGCCGAACGCAGGAGGCCCTTCAAACCGGTACAGGAACTGGGGAACTACCTGCCAAAGGTGTCCATCCATGTACCGTGCTACAACGAACCGCCCGAGATGTTGAAGCTGACGCTTGATGCGCTAGCCGTTCTCGATTACCCGCATTTCGAAGTGCTCGTCATCGACAACAACACGCCCGATGAGGCCACCTGGCGCCCGGTGGAGGCCCACTGCGCCGCACTGGGCCCGCGGTTCCGTTTCTTCCATGTCTCGCCGCTGGCCGGTTTCAAGGCGGGTGCACTCAACTATGCGCTGGAGCGCACTGCTCCCGATGCCGAGGTCGTGGCGGTTATCGACGCGGACTACATCGTGTTGCCGAACTGGCTTACCTCGCTGGTGCCGCACTTTGCGGATCCGTGCATCGGTGTGGTCCAGGGTCCGCAGGATTACCGCGACGGCGGTGAGTCGCTCTTCAAGCGCCTCTGCTACGCCGAATACAAAGGGTTTTTCCATATTGGCATGATCACGCGCAACGACCGGGACGCGATCATCCAGCACGGCACGATGACCATGATCCGTCGCCCCTTGCTCGATCAGTTGCGGTGGGGCGACTGGACGATCACCGAAGACGCCGAACTCGGATTGCGCGTGTTCGCGGCGGGATTCTCTGCCGCGTACGTTCCCGATTCGGTGGGTCAGGGCGTGATGCCCGACCGCTTCATCGACTACAAGAAACAGCGCTTTCGCTGGGCCTTCGGTGCGATGCAGATCATGCGTCGGCACGCGCGGATGCTCTTTTTCGGCGAGGGCAGCCAACTTACACGCGGGCAGCGCTATCACTTTCTCGCGGGCTGGCTGCCATGGTGTGCGGACGGACTCAATCTGTTCTTCACGGCAGGCGCGCTGGTCTGGACAGCCGCGATCCTCATCGCACCCACGCAAGCCATGCCACCGGATCTGATGTTCGCGATACCGCCGCTGATGCTGTTCGTGGGCAAGCTGGGCAAGATCCTTTACCTCTACATCCGTCACATGCGTGTGCCGCTTGCCACATCTTTCGGGGCTGCGATCGCTGGACTGGCCCTGTCGCATACCATCGGGAAGGCGGTCGCCTTCGGCATGGTCACGCGTACGATCCCTTTCTTCCGGACGCCCAAACTGGCGACTCACGGTGGTGCCTGGCAGGCTGTTGCCGAGGCGCGAGAGGAGTTGTACGTGATGCTGCTGCTGTGGGGAGGCGCGATCGGCATGGTCCTGCTGCACCACCTCGATACCACCGATGCCTGGGCATGGCTCTTGATGCTGCTCGTGCAGTCGTTGCCGTATCTGGCCGCGGTGCTGATGTCATGGATGGCTGTGCTCGCCCGCCCGCGTGAGGCTGCCGCCAATGTTCCTGCGGTCGCCTGAGATGCTCCTTCGCGCGGGTGTCCTCTTCATCAGCCTGTGCGCTACCGTCCTGTTCTGGTGGGGGCTGGGGCGGCCGCAGGAGGTGCCTGGCAGCCTTGCTCCCGGCGAGCGCCTCCAGTGCGCGTCCTACACTCCGTTCCGGGAGGGCGAGACTCCCGCCGCGTTCACCGTGACGCGCGAAAAACTCCGGGAGGATTTCGCGCTGCTTTCGACGCATCTCGATTGCATCCGCATCTATTCGATGAAGGGAATGGAACTGATTCCTGAGGTGGCTCGGGAGTACGGCCTCGGTGTCATCGCGGGGGCCTGGATCAGCCGCGACGATACCGACACAGAGAACGAGTTGCGTCTGCTCGAGGAGATGGCCGACCGCTACCCGGATGTGGTGCGCGCGGTGCTGGTGGGCAACGAGGTTCTCCTGCGGCGCGAGCGTACCGCTGCGCAATTGCTTGCGTACATGCAGCGCGTCCGCGACAGGGTTGAGCAGCCCGTCAGTTATGGTGATGTGTGGGATTTCTGGATGCAGAACCCGTCGATCGTCGAGGGTGCCGATTTCGTCACGATCCATCTGCTTCCGTACTGGGAAAACGACCCGACACCCGTCGATCGTGCGATCGACGCCGTAGAGCATGCACACGAGGAAATCACCAGACGCTTCCCGGGCAAATCCGTTCTGGTCGGAGAGACGGGCTGGCCCTCGGAAGGTCGCCGGAGAGAAGGTTCGCAACCCGGGCGGGTGAGCGAGGCGATGTTCATTCGCAGCTTCGTCAGTCGCGCGAAAGAGAAAGGTTGGCGCTACAACCTGATCGAAGCCTTCGATCAGCCCTGGAAGCGCGGGCAGGAGGGTGCTGTCGGCGGGTACTGGGGCCTGTTCGACGCCGCGCGCCAGGACAAAGGCGTGGTGAGGGGGCCCGTGTCGGATCTGCCGCAGTGGAAGGCGTGCATGGGCGCTTCACTCCTCGGCTTCGCCCTCTTCGCGCTGTTGCTGCGCCCGCAGCGGCCGGCCGGTTTGCTCGCATTGGCCGTCGCTGCGAGTTGCCTTGTGTTTCACATCCATCTGCTCGGCCTGTACAGCCGCAGCCTTCCGGAATTGGCATGGTTCCTGGGACAGGGGGGATTGTTGGCGGGGTGTGCACTCGTGCTTGCACGCGCCGGTCGGCCTGCGCTCCCCCGGGGTGTCTCGGATGCCCTGCTGGGGTGGTCTCTGGTGCTGGCCTTTGCCGAGGTCATCGGCCTCAGCTTCGATGCCCGCTACCGCCATTTTCCTGTTGCCGTGTTCATCGTCCCGGCCTGGGCGCTCCTTGCCGTAGGGCTGGAGTCCGCACTGTGGCGCGCGCGCGGGCAGATCATCGGTTGGGCAATGGTGGTGGCCGTGCCCTTTATGCTGTGGCAGGAAACGCTGGCGAACGTGCAGTCGCTGGCGTGGTGCGTGGTGGTGCTTGGGATGGCCGCAGGAGCTATCCGCGGGCCGGTTCACTCCGGATCGCGCCGCTCCGACCCGGCCAGCGCCGCGACGGAAAGCGCAGCACCGGGCGCTCCGTAGCGCGAGTTGTAGAGCACCAGCGCGGCGGCGCCCACGAAAAGCCCCACCAGCGCGAGCCAGCGGCGGGGCGTTCCGCGCAACAACAGCGCCACGGCGGCCGCAAGCACGCTGACCAGCCCATACACCTGCCAGTGGATGGAGGTTCCCAGTGCGGCCCGCACAGCGCAGGCGCCGCTCTGCGGATCACGCAGGCAGGGATCCTCTTCGGGGCTGATCTCGAAATAGCCGTAGCGCAGCGCGTAGAGCGCGAGCAGCCAGCCAAGCAGCCAGAACATCGTGCGCAAGGTCCCTGCCTGTATCGCTACGGTGGAATATCGCGTCATCTGCGGCCCCTTCTGATTCCCGGGCGAGCCTAGCACAGCCACGCAACGTGATCAGCGCGCGAACAGTGCGAGGCTCTCGGCATGAGATGTGTGGGGAAACATCTGCAGGACGCCCGCACTCAGCAGGCGGAATCCCTTGGCAGACAGGGTACGTGCGTCGCGCGCCAGCGTTGCGGCATCGCAGGAGACATAGGCGATGCGACGCAGGCCGAGCGTATGCAGTTTTTCGCAGAGCAGTGCGGCACCGGCGCGGGGCGGGTCGATCACGGCAAGACTGAAGGTCTTGCGCGGCATGGCCTCAAGCGACTCCGGACGGAACAGATCCGCTGCCAGAAATGCGGCATTGTCGATGCCGTTGGCGCGCGCGTTTTCTGCGGCCGCTCTGACCTGGGCGGCACTTCCCTCGATGCCGAGAACGCGTCGGGCGCGTCGGGCGAGTGGAAGGGAGAAGTTGCCGATGCCGCAGAACAAATCCAGTACAGCGTCGTCCGTCGTGGGTGCCAGCACCTCGATGACCCGCTGAACCAGGGCCTCGTTCACGGCGCGGTTCGCCTGCGTGAAGTCCCATGGCGCGAAGGCGAGCCGGACCCCCGGCTCCGGGCTGTAGTGGAGTTGCGGGGCGGGGGTTTCCCAGTGGCGTACGTGGGGGGAGCTGAGGATGCCGAAGCCCGTCAGGGCCTGCAGTTCCTCTCCCAGTTTGCGCAGGGTGCTCCGATCCTGCGTCGACAACGTGCTTCGCGAGCAGAATCCCAGAGCGATCCCGTCGTCTCCTGCCGCAAGCCAGATCTCTTGCGGGAGGACCGGTCCCTGCAGTGATTGCAGGGCCTTGCGCATGCGCGCGGGGAGTGCGGAGAGCTCAGGCACCAGGACAGGGCACTCCTCGATCGGCTCGATCCGCGTGGATTCCTCGCGCCGGAACCCCAGCTCCACCGAGCCATCCTGCCGGTTGCGTGTCACAGCGAGGCGCGCCCGCGAGCGATAGTGCCAGGGGGCCGAGGAGACGGGCGCCATCCAGTGTTTGGGGGCAAGGTTCCCGATGCGCTTCAGTGTGTCTGCCAGCCGTTGTTGCTGGCTCGCGAGCTGGGCCTGCGGCGCGAGATGCTGGAGGTTGCAGCCTCCGCAGTCCCGGGCGTGCGGGCAGGGTGGCACCACACGCTCCGGTGATGCGCCGATGACGGAGACCAGCACGGCCTCATCGTGGCTGTTCCGCTCTCGCAGAAGACGGATGCTGACGTCCTCCCCGGGCAGTGCTCCGGCAACGAAAACGGCTTTGCCCTTGCGCCTCGCGACGCCACGACCGTCGTGGGCGAGCCCGTCAATGCGCACGATCTCCTGTGTTGTGTCGCCAGTGGGTGCCATGAGTGCTCTGGAGGCGGTTGGTGCAGAGATGATGCGTCAGCCCGGTATCGGGCGCCAGCGCTCCGAGGCTTCCCTTTGGCCGGGTCATTGCGCACCATAGCGCGCCCATCCGCAGAGGGAGAAAAGCCGTGAAAGACATGCCCGCCCGTATCGGCGTCCTGAGTTTTTATGGTGCCACGCTGGCATCGCTTTTTCTGGCTTTCCCGCCGCTCCTCGAGTCGGTGCTGCAGTACGGCACGATCGCGCTCCTCGTCGCACACACGGCAGAAGTGGTCTTCTGCTTCCGCTGGGTCCGGCTGTATCCGGGCTCGTTGCTCGTGAGTATCGTCCTCACGCTGCTCTTCGGCTTCGTGCACTGGATGCCTTACAAGAAGCGCGCGGAAGCCGACGCAGGCGCGTGAAGAGCATGCGCGCTGTTTTACTGCGTCATGTCTGTATCACCCTGATCCTGCTGATCCCGGTTGCGGGATTTGCGGATCCAGCGATTGACGGCTGCAGCGACAGCAATCCCCTGCGCAATCTCTACGTGGGCGATCTGCATGTGCACACCGCGCTTTCGCTGGACGCGGCGACGCAGGACACCCGCGCGCGCCCGGCGGACGCCTACCGCTTTGCCAAGGGCGAGTCGATCGGTGTGCAACCCTACGACGCCGACGGCAAGGCACTTCGCAGCCAGCAATTGCTGCAGCCGCTCGATTTCGCCGCCGTCACGGACCACTCGGAACTTCTGGGCGAAGTCGAGCTTTGCCAGACGCCGGGCTCCGTGAATTACGGCACCTGGCAGTGCGTGCTCTACCGGCAATGGCCGCGCGGGGCCTATTACTTCTTCAACTTCGTCGCCAGCAAATCGAAGCGTCTTGGCAATTGCGGCGAAGACGGCTCTATCTGTCGCGAGGCCGCGAGCGGGCCGTGGGAGGAGATCCGCCGCGCCGCCGCCGAGGCAAACGAGCCTTGTCGCTTCAGCAGTTTCCTCGCCTACGAGTGGACCGGCGCGGAGGGCACCGGCAACAACCTGCACCGCAACGTGGTCTTTCGTGGCGCCGACGCACCGCGGCTGCCGGTGTCCTTTGTCGACAGCCGGACCCCTGAGCGGCTCTGGAAAATGCTGGACGAGGCCTGCGCTGAAGCAGGCCCTGGCTGCGATTGGCTTGCCATTCCCCACAACGCGAACCTGAGCGGCGGAAAGATGTTCGGATCGCTACGCTCCGACGGCGCGCCCTTCCTCCGGGAGGACGCCGAGCTGCGCGCACGCGCCGAGCCTCTCTTCGAGATCATGCAGCACAAGGGTGCATCGGAGTGCGTCGCGGCAGCCGCTGGTGCAGGCGTGGGTGCGGATGAGTCCTGTGATTTCGAGCAGCTTCCGTACGATTCCTTCGCCGGGCAGGTGCGCCCTTGGGAGGCTCTGTCGGGCACACACCAGACGGGCTACTACCGCGATGTTCTGCGCACGGGGCTGGGCATCGAGCGGAGCGTGGGCGCGGATCCCTACCGGATGGGCGTTATCGGCAGCACAGACACCCACTTGGGTATCGCGGGAGCGACGCTGGAAGACCGCTTCATCGGGCACGGTGGTGCCGGACAACCCGCACGCGACGGGGTGCCGGCCGGTCTGCCGGATGCTCTCGAATTCGGTCCGGGTGGTCTCGCGATGGTGTGGGCCGAGCAGAACACGCGGGACGCGATTTTTTCGGCACTGCGCCGGCGTGAAACCTATGCGACCAGCGGCAATCGTCCGCAGCTGCGGTTCTTCGGGGGCTTCGATTACCCCGCAGGGCTCTGCTCCGACCCGGAACTCGTCCGCAAGGGCTATGCGGGTGGCGTACCCATGGGGGGGGAATTGCGTGCAGCGCCCGGGCAATCACGCGCGCCCACGTTCGTCGTGGCTGCGAGCCGCGACATGCTGTCCGGTCAGCCGCTGTCCCGGCTCCAGGTGGTGAAGGGATGGCTCGACGCCGATGGCCAGCCGCAGGAGGCAGTGCTGGATCTGGCCCGCGCCGAAAAGGACGCGGTACTCGACCCTGCCAGTTGCAACAGCACCCCAGGCGGCGCAGCCACACTGTGCGCGCAATGGGAGGACTCCTCCTGGAAGGCAGGAGAGACGGCCTGGTACTACGCGCGCGCTCTGGAAAGCCCGAGTTGTCGCTGGAGTCAGAAACTCTGCGTAGCGGCGGGTGTGCGCTGCGAGGATCCGTCTTCCGTACCGGAGGGCTACGAGTCCTGCTGCTCATCTTCGCACCGGCCGACGGTGCAGGAACGCGCGTGGAGTTCGCCCATATGGGTGCTGCCCGCGGCGGCGCCCGATGTCTGAGGGCTCTACCTTCGTGCAGCGCCTGCTGCGGGCCCGCACGCTGCATTTCGTGCTGGGAGGGCTGCTGCTGTTCTTGCTGCAGACAGGCCTCATGCCCCGCCCGCCGGTGGAGCCGGTGGACATCACGCCTGAGGCACAGGCGCGGTTGCGGGCGGGTTGGGTGGCAGCGACGGGTCGCGAGCCTTCCGCGGAAGAGTTCGCTGCAGAGCTTCGTCGCGAACGCGATGACGAGATCCTGTTCCGCGAGGCCCTCGCTGCAGGCCTCCACCAGCGCGATGCCGTCGTCCGGCAGCGACTGATCATGAATATGCGGTTCCTCGAGCCCGACAGCCGCGCCGATGACGACGCCCTGGTGTTGCGGTCCGAGTCGATGGACATGCACCGCAACGATCTGGTCGTGCGCCGTCGGTTGGTGCAGCTGATGGAGTTCGCGCTCTCCGAGATTCCCCCGGACGACGCCATCAGCGACGCGCAAGCCCGCGCGATGTACGAAAGCCGCAGAGAAGAATGGCGTCTGCCAGCGCGCTGGCGCATCCGGCATGTGTACTTCAGTGCGGAGCGCAGGCCCGATGCCGCGGCGCAGGCTGTTGCTGCCGCAGAGGCCCTGAACACAGCTGCCAAGGCTGATCCGGGCGCTATGGGTGATCCCTTCCTCGGGGGCCAGAGTTTGCCGCTGCTGACAGCCAATCAGCTCGAAGGCCAGTTCGGCAGCGGTTTCCCCGAGGCGATGGCCGTCTGCCGCCCGTCCGTGTGGTGCGCGCCTGTAGCCTCCGGTTTCGGTCAGCACGCGGTGCTGATAGAGGAGTACACACCGGAGCGGATGCCCGCGCAGGACGAGCCCGGCGTGCGTGCGCGCATCGCATCTGACATACGCCAGCAGCGCGCTGCCGATCGTCTGCAGGAAGAGCTACGCGCGCTGCGCCTCAAGTATGGCGTCGTCTCGCCATGAGGAGGCTACTGTCCGGGTTGCTATGCGCACTGCTCTGGCTCTCGGGCACACCTGCCCACGCCCACAAACTCGCGCCATCGTTGCTCGAGATTCGGGAGAGTCCGACCGCGGGCGATTACGACATCTCCTGGAAGACGCCGCGTTTTTCACCGACACCGGTTCCCATCGTCCCGCGTCTGCCGGCCTCTTGCCAGGACATCGGAGAGCACAACGCCCTCTATGAGGGAACGGGCGTGCGGGTGCGGTGGCGGATGCACTGTCCCGAGCCGCTCTCCGGGGCGATGCTGCGGGTCGATGGTCTGGCCGAGAACCAGTCCGCCGCGCTGGTGCGGATCGAGTGGTCCGGCGGGGGCGTGTCCCAGGGGCTGCTGAACGGCACGGAGGAGGGGTTCCGGGTGCCGGAGCCCGCGGGCTCCTTCGGAGTTTTCCGGGATTACCTCGTTCTGGGTTTCGGACACATTCTGGGCGGTGTGGATCATTTGCTCTTTGTCCTCGGTCTCCTCTTGCTCGCTCGCAGCGGCAAGCAACTCGTCGTCACCGTTACCGCGTTCACCGCGGGCCACAGCGTGACGCTCGCTCTGGCAGCGCTCGGTTTCCTGCGCTATCCCGTGGATCTGGTGGAGTTCGGGATCTCGCTCAGTATCCTCGTGGTGGCGATGGAACTGGGCCGCGGGGATCCGCAGGGTGCGCACTTCCTGCGACGCTATCCATGGGGCGCGGCCGTGCTCTTCGGTCTTCTGCACGGGATGGGTTTCGCGGGTGCCTTGCGGGAAGCGGGCCTGCCCGAGGGAGAGATTCCGCTGGCATTGCTGAGTTTCAACGTCGGCATCGAAGCGGGTCAGCTCGCGTTCGTGGCCGTGGCGATGCTGCTCGCGGCCGCTTTCAGGCGTACGCCCCTGGTGCGCCATGCGTGGCTTGGATGGGTCCCCGTCTACCTGATCGGTGTGCTTTCGGCATATTGGTGCTTCGAACGTGGTCTTGCAGCCGTGGCGGCACTGTGAGGCGGGCGGCCCCGGTATGAAGCGTTTCTTGTTCACACGGCCCAAGCCTGGCGGCTTGCTCGCCCGTGCAGGATTGCTCGCAGCTCTGGTAGCGGTGTCCGTGGGCTCTGTGATCGATCCGGGCACCACAGCTGCGGCTGGTCTGAACGACAAGCTGCAGCATGTGTTGGCGTTTGCGTTTCTGGGGCTGCTCAGCTGTGCCGCCCTGCCGGAGCGTGCGCGCTGGCGGTGGGTGCTGCCCGTGCTGCTCGGCTACGGCCTGCTGATCGAGTGTGTGCAGTGGTGGCTGCCGTGGCGGGAGTTTTCGGTGCTGGATCTGGCTGCGGATCTGGTCGGTCTTCTCGTGGTTCTGGGTCCTCTGGAACGATGGCAGCGCTCGCGCGGCGAGGGCCGTGCATGAGGGAATTGCTGATTGTCTACCATAGCCAGAGCGGCTCCACGGCGCGTCTTGCCCGAGAGGTTTTCGAGGGCGCGAGTACGGAGCCGCAATGCAGGACCCGCCTGCTTCCCGCGCTGGAGGCGGGCGTCCCGGACGTGCGACGCGCACAGGGAGTGGTGTTCTGCACACCGGAGAACTTCGGCTACATCTCGGGAGGGATGAAGGACTTCCTCGACCGGACCTTCTACGCCCTGCAGGGCGGGCAGCAGAGTTGGTCCTGCGCGATCCTGGTAAGTGCAGGCAACGACGGCTCGGGAGCCTTGCGGCAGATGCAACGCATCCTGCGCGGGTATCCGATGCGCGAGGTGGCCGAGGCGCTGCTGATCCGCGGCGTGCCCGACGAAGACGCACTCCTGCGTGCGCGGGAAACCGGCGCCGCGCTGGCCGCCGGCCTGGCAATGGGCATTTTCTGAGCAGCAGAGGGACGCACCGAGATGCACATCGAATCCGCCGAGGAACAGGTCCTCGGGACGCTCCGGACCTGGCTTCGCTCGGGCGAAACCGCCTGGCTCTGCACGATCGTGGAGATCGCCGGTTCAAGCCCGAGGCCGCTGGGCACCCTGATGGCCTGCGCGTCCGGGGGGCCGCAGTCAGGCTCTCTCTCGGGCGGTTGCGTCGAAGAGGATCTGATCGAGCGACTACGCAGCGCACGTGCGGCCACCACCGGCCCCGAGGTGTGCAGCTACGGTCTGAGCGCGGAAGAAAACGAGCGCCTCGGTCTGCCCTGCGGGGGACGCCTGAGCGTGCTGGTGGAGCCGATGCGGGAGGACACGCACGGTGCGCACATCGACGCGCTGCTGGGCGCCCTCGCGGCTCGTCGGTGCGTCATGCGGGAGGTTCGCCTGACGGATGGCATGTGCCGTGCCGCCGATACCGGGGGAGTCGCGCCTCTGGCGATGACGGACGGCATGCTGCGGCACACTCTCGGTCCGCGTTTCCGTTTGCTGCTGATCGGCGCAGGCCAGCTCGCCCAGAGCCTGTCACTGCTCGCGAGCATGCTCGACTACCGCGTCGTGGTCTGCGACCCCCGGCGCCAGGCGATCGATGCCTGGCGAGGCCCCGAGGTCGAACTCGTCTGCGCGATGCCCGATGACTTCCTGCGTGCGGCGGCCGTGGACAGGTACACCGCGGTCATCACGCTCACGCACGATCCGCGCATCGACGACATGGCGCTGATGGAGGCGCTCGGCCTCGACGCTTTTTACGTGGGCGCGCTTGGTTCTCCCAGAACCTCTGCCAAACGGCGTGAACGCCTGCGTCAGCTTGATCTCGCCGACGAGCAGATCGCGCGGCTGCGTGCACCGGTCGGGCTTCCGATCGGCAGCAAGCAGCCGTTGGAGATCGCCATTGCGATTCTGGCGGAGTTGATTGAATTGCGGCGCGCAGGTGCGCACGCGCCGTGAGCCGTGCCCGTATCGGAGGGATTCTGCTTGCCGCAGGCAGCGCGCGGCGTTTCGGTTCCGACAAGCGCTTCGCCCTTTTGCAGGCGGGCGACACCCTCATTGCCCGCTCGGCTCGGGTGCTTGCGCAGGCCGTCGATGAGGGCATCGTCGTGGTCGGCTGCGATGACTCTCCTGAGCGTTTCGCGGCGCTGTTGCCCGGGTGGCAGGTGATCCGCGCCAAAGACTCGGCGCGAGGAATGGGCGCCTCGCTGGCGGCGGCGGCGCGCGTCCTGCCCGAGGAATGGGCCGGTTGTCTCGTGGCGCTGGCGGACAAACCCTTCGTACGTCCAGAGACCGCCCTTGCCGTGCGTGAGGCGCTCCTCGACCGGATTGTGGTCCCGCGCCATGGCGGCGAATGGGGGCATCCGGTGGGTTTCCCCCGGCGGCTGTTTCCTGCTCTGGCCGCTCTGCAGGGCGAGAGCGGAGGGCGCTCTCTTGTCGTGGCGGAGGCATCCGGGGTCTGTTTCCTGGACGTGGACGACCCGGGCGTGCAGTTCGATATCGACACGCCCGCCGCGCTCGCAGTTGCTGCTGCTCAGTTCCCCTGAGCGGCAGCCTCGGCATCGAGCAAGGCGAGCAGGGCCCGCGCAGCGTTCGACAGGCTCCTGCCCCTGTGCACCACGTGCCCCAGTTCGCGCTGCATGGTGGCACCTTCGAGTTCCAACCGGACCAGTTCCGGCGTCAGCATGGTGTCTGGCAGCACCGACCAGCCCAGACCAATGGCCGCGAGCATCCGCAGGGTTTCGAGGTAATTGGTGGACATGCCGATATTCAGCCGAACGCCGCGAGCCGCAAAGAGCGACTGCAGAATCTGCCCCGTATAGGTTCCAGGCCCCGGCAGCACTGCAGGCCAGACCGACAGCGCCTCCACGTCGACTGCGCTGTGTCCCGCGAGCGGATGGTCACGGGCCACCATGACCGACAAGGGGTCGTTCCAGACCCGTGTGGCCTGGATCCGCGCGTCGTCACCTTCCGGGTCCAGCGTCACCACGGCGAGTTCCAGGCGGCCCGCGGCGACGGCCTCGTGTGCTTTTTCGGAATCCATGAACCTGATCTCGAGTTCCACCTCCGGATGGTTGCGCGCGAACTGCCGCAGCACCGGGGGTAGCCGGTGCAGTCCCACGTGGTGGCTGGTGCCGATCCCGAGCTTCCCTCGGATGGCGCCGTCAATGTCGCGCAGGCAGCGCTCCGCATCGGCCATTTCCCGCAGGATCCGGTTGGCCCGCGGTAGCAGCGTGTTGCCGGCCTCTGTCGGGGCGACGCTCCGGCCCACGCGGTCGAAGAGACGGGTGCCCAGCGAGGCCTCGAGTGCTGCCACGCGCTTGCTCACGGCCGGTTGGGTGATGCGGAGCCTCTCGGCGGCGAGGGAAAACGAGCCTGTATCGGCGACGGCGACAAAGGCCAGGAGTGTCTGCGTGTCCATGCTGCTTCCTGTCTCGGGTGTATTCGAATTCGATCATGGAATCCTTAATATGAAAAACATGAATTTGTGTTATCCGTTGGCGCTTCACTAGACTGCGGACAACACCGACCGGGAGGCCGCGATGGCTCGCACGCTCTACGACAAACTCTGGGACGCCCACCTCGTGCATCAACGCGACGACGGTACGGCACTGCTCTACATAGACCGGCATCTGATCCACGAGGTGACCTCGCCGCAGGCCTTTGAGGGCTTGGCGATGGCCGGCCGATCGCCCTGGCGTCTCTCGGCCAACATCGCGGTCCCCGATCACAACGTCTCCACTGACCCGGAAGAGCGGCGCGGCGGCTACGCGGCGATGAGCGATGAGGTCTCCCGCATCCAGTTGCAGACCCTGGACGACAACTGCAAGCGTTTCGGTATCCACGAGATCCCGCTCGCTGACCGTCGGCAGGGCATCGTCCACGTCATGGGGCCCGAGACCGGGGCGGTGCTTCCGGGTATGACCGTCGTCTGTGGCGATTCGCATACCTCAACGCACGGCGCCCTCGGGTGCCTGGCGCACGGGATCGGCACCAGCGAGGTCGAGCATGTGCTCGCTACGCAGTGCCTCGTCACGCGCAAGATGAAGAACATGCTGGTCCGGGTCGACGGGCGCCTAGGAGCAGGCGTGACGGCAAAGGATGTGGTGCTGGCCGTTATCGGCCACATCGGTACCGCCGGAGGCACAGGCTACGCGATCGAGTTCGGTGGGGAAGCCATCCGCGGGCTGTCCATGGAAGGGCGTATGACCATCTGCAACATGGCCATCGAGGCTGGCGCGCGGGCGGGTCTGGTCGCGGTCGATCAGTGCACCATCGACTATGTGCGCGGCCGGGAGTTCGCGCCGGTGGCGGCTGACTGGGAGCAGGCGGTTGCCGTATGGCAGGGCTTGCATAGCGACGAGGGCGCAGCATTCGAACGTGTGGTCGTGCTTGATGCCGCGGCTATCGAACCCCAGGTAACCTGGGGGAACTCTCCTGAGATGGTTTTGGGAATATCCGGGCAAGTGCCTGATCCTGAAAAGATTTCGGATCCGGATTTGCGCGGTAGTGTCGAACGTGCGCTGACGTATATGGGCCTTCGTGCCGGGCAAGCCATCTCCGAGGTCAAGCTCGATCGCGTGTTCATCGGTTCCTGCACGAACTCGCGTATCGAGGATCTGCGCTCTGCGGCAGCGGTCGCCAAAGGGCGCCACAAGGCTGCAGGTATCAAGCAGGTGCTGGTGGTGCCCGGTTCAGGGCAGGTCAAGGCGCAGGCGGAGGCCGAGGGGCTTGACCGGATCTTTCTGGACGCGGGTTTCGAATGGCGTGAGCCGGGGTGTTCGATGTGCCTCGCGATGAACGCCGACAAGCTCCTGCCAGGCGAGCACTGTGCGTCTACGTCGAACCGGAATTTCGAGGGGCGACAGGGCTTTGGCGGACGGACCCACCTCGTCAGCCCCGCCATGGCCGCTGCCGCGGCCGTCAGTGGGACCTTCGTTGATGTCCGTCACATGCTGGCGGGGGAGTAAGCAGATGAAACCCTTTACCGTACATGCCGGGCTGGTGGTTCCCCTCGACCGACCGAACGTCGATACCGATCTGATCATCCCGAAGCAGTTCCTGAAGTCCATACGTCGCGCGGGCTTTGGCCCCAATCTCTTTGATTCGCTCAGGTATCTCGATGAAGGGCAGCCTGATCAGGATTGCTCGGGCCGCCCATTGAACCCGGAGTTCGTGCTGAACCAGTCGCGCTATGCCGGCGCCAGCATCCTTCTGGCCAGGCAGAATTTCGGTTGTGGCTCCAGCCGCGAACACGCGCCCTGGGCTCTGGAGGATTTTGGTATCCGCGTGATCATTGCGCCCAGCTTTGCGGATATTTTCTTCAACAACTGTTTCAAAAACGGCTTGTTACCCATTGTTCTGAAAGCAGATATAGTCGATTCTCTTTTCGATGCTGCCGCGGTGGAGGGCTACACGCTGACGGTCGATCTCCCGGGGCAGCAGGTACGTGGTCCGCATGGTTTGAGCATTCCCTTTGAGGTGGACGCGTTCCGGAAGCACTGCCTGTTGAACGGCCTGGACGATATCGCGCTCACGCTGGAGGAGTCCGACCGGATCCGGGCCTTTGAGGCGGCGCATCTGCAGCGCTGGCCTTGGCTCGCCCGAGACATGTCATAAACTCTCATAAAAGCGGCGTAGGATCATGAAAATTCTGGCATTGTCGGGTGATGGTATCGGTCCGGAAGTGACCCGCGAGGCGCTTCGGGTGCTGCATGCAGCAGACAAACGCTTCGGTCTTGGCTTGTCATACAGCGAGGCCCTGATTGGCGGCGCGGCGATCGATGTCCATGGGGTTCCGCTTCCCGAGAGCACGTTGACGGCCGCCCGCGAGGCCGATGCGGTCCTGCTCGGTGCCGTCGGTGGGCCCCGCTGGGACGGAATAGAGCGCTCCCTGCGCCCGGAGCGCGGGCTGCTTGCAATCAGGGCCGCTCTGGGGCTGTTCGCAAATCTCCGGCCAGCCATCCTTTATCCCCAACTCGCTGCCGCCTCTGCCCTCAAGCCCGAGGTTGTCTCTGGCCTCGACATCCTGATCGTGCGCGAACTGACCGGTGGCATCTACTTCGGCGAGCCCCGGGGTATCCGTGTCCGCGCGGACGGCGAGCGCGAAGGCTTCAATACGGATGTCTATTCGGAGTCCGAGATCCGCCGCATCGGGCGTGTCGCCTTCGAGGCGGCCCGCAAGCGCGGCAAGCGCCTCTGCTCCGTCGACAAGGCGAACGTGCTCGAGGTGACAGTGCTCTGGCGGGAGGTCATGGACGCGCTGGCTCCGTCATACCCGGACGTCGAGTTGTCGCATATGTACGTGGATAACGCCGCCATGCAGTTGGTGAGGGCGCCACGGCAGTTCGATGTGGTGGTGACGGGCAACCTGTTCGGCGACATCCTCTCGGACGCTGCGGCCATGCTCACCGGCTCCATCGGGATGCTCCCTTCGGCATCACTGGATGAGAAGGGCAAGGGCCTGTACGAGCCGGTGCATGGCTCGGCGCCCGATATCGCAGGGCAGGGCAAGGCAAACCCGCTGGCGGCCATACTCTCGGCTGCGATGTTGCTCCGCTACAGCGGCGGCATGGGTGAGGCGGCCACCGCCATCGAGCAGGCTGTTGGGCGCGTCCTCGACGCGGGATTGCGCACCGGCGACATCCATACCGCCGGAACCCGGCTTGCCGATACCTCCACCATGGGCGAGGCCGTGTGCGCGGCGCTCACCTGACAGACCGCCCGGATTCAACGAGGACACAGACGATGAGCAAGACCTGGGATGTTGCGGTGGTAGGGGCCACCGGGGCCGTGGGCGAATGCATGCTGGACATCCTTTCCCAGCGCAAATTCCCCGTTGGCAAGGTGTACGCTCTGGCGAGCGAACGTTCGGCAGGGACGACCGTCTCCTTCGGGCGCAAGGAGTTGCTGGTCGAGAATCTCGCCGACTTCGACTTCAGCAAGGTGCAGATCGGGCTCTTCTCGCCCGGTGCCAGCGTTTCGGCTGTCTACGCACCCAAGGCAGGTGCGGCGGGCTGTGTGGTGATCGACAACACCTCGCAGTTCCGCTACGACGACGACATTCCCCTCGTCGTGCCCGAGGTGAACCCCGGGGCGCTGGCGTCGTACCGGAACCGGAACATCATCGCGAACCCCAACTGCAGCACCATCCAGATGCTGGTCGCCCTGAAGCCGATTTACGATGCCGTGGGCATCGAGCGGATCAACGTGGCCACGTACCAAGCAGTCTCCGGCACCGGCAAGGAGGCCATAGAGGAGTTGGCGAACCAGACCGCCAGCCTGCTGAACGGGCGCCCGGTCGAGACCAAGGTCTATCCCCGCCAGATCGCCTTCAACGTTATCCCGCACATCGACTCCTTCCAGGACAACGGCTACACGAAGGAAGAGATGAAGATGGTCTGGGAGACCCGAAAGATCATGGGCGACGAGCGGATACAGGTGAACCCGACCTGCGTGCGCGTTCCCGTGTTCTACGGGCACTCGGAGGCCATCCACATCGAGACCCGCGACAAGATCACGGCAGAGCAGGCCAGGAAGCTTCTCGAGGCCGCGCCTGGCATCGTGGTGCTCGACGAGCGCCAACCCGGCGGTTATCCCACCCCCGTGGGCGATGCGAGCGGCAAGGATCCGGTGTTCGTGGGCAGAATCCGGGAGGACATCTCGCATCCGCGGGGTCTGAACCTCTGGGTCGTTGCCGACAATGTGCGTAAAGGCGCGGCGCTTAACAGCATCCAGATCGCTGAAACCTTGATCCGGGACTTTTTGTAGCCAATACTCGGGACAGACAGTCGTGTGGGGCGGTGCCCGTTCCGGGTGCCGCGCAAGGATCGCTCCGTCTTCTTATATCCCGGGATGGCCGATGTTCAGGAAACGCATTTCCTCCCTGCTGGTGGCGTTGGCGGCGCTTGACGCCACCTCGGCGCTGGGTCTCGGGTTGGGTGAGATCACGCTGCGTTCAGCGCTGAACGAGCCCCTCAAGGCCGAAATCAGGTTGCGGGGCACGGACGACCTTGGCTCAGACCAGATCATCGTGCGTCTTGCCCCATCCGCAGACTTCGACCGCTCGGGCATCGAACGCCTCTACGCGCTCACCGAGATGCGCTTCGAGGTCAAGACCTCCGCCTCCGGTGAGGGGGTGGTCCACCTCCGTACGGATCAGCCCGTGCGCGAACCCTATCTGGATTTCCTCCTCGAAGTCCGCTGGCCGAACGGACGTGTGCTGCGTGAGTACACGGTGCTTCTGGATCTGCCAACGTACACGACGGCGCCTCCCCCCGAGGTGAGGACGCCGGTCACCCGTGCTCCGGCCCGCCCCTCCGTGACTCCCCGTTCGGATGGTGGCGGTGCCTGGAGCGGTGGCAACAGTTACGGTGTGCAGTCCGGTGACACGCTCTGGAGCATCGCCGCTCGCACGCGCGGTGATGGCGTGCCGGTGCAGCAGATGCTCGAGGCCCTCCACCAGGACAACCCTGATGCCTTCGTGAACGGCGACATCAACCGCCTTCGCGCGGGTGCTGTGCTGCGTATTCCGGCCGAGTTGTCTTCCGGCAGCGGCGCGGGAGCGCAGCCATCCGCCCCGGACGCGGATGCCGGCGGGGAGCGGCAGTCAACCGGCGCATCGTCCGAACCACCCGCTGATGCCGGCAGCGAGCGCCCCTATTTGCGACTCACAGGCGACACGGCAGCCGATGCGGGCGGAGGCAGTGCCGGTGGAGAGCCCGGTGGTTCCGGCACGGGATCCGCGACAGACGATCTTGCTGCTGTCCAGGAAACTCTTTCTGCGAAGGAGCGTGAGAACGCCGAACTTGCCTCCCGTGTTAAAGCGCTCGAGGAGCAGGTCAAGGACTACCAGCGCGTTGTCGACCTGAAGAGCGAAGGGATGGCTGCTGCGCAGCAGTCTGCAGGCGCTGCGACAGCGCCTTCGGTACCTGCGGCCGCTTCCGCAGCGCCGCCAGCGCCGCCGCCAGCGCCGGTAGAAGAGCCCGGTGTGCTCGCCGCGGTGCTGGAGAACGGCGTTGCGCTCGGTGCAGCAGTGATTGCCGCCGTCCTGGCTACCCTCGGTTTTCTGGTGGTGCGGCGCAGGCGATCGGCCCCAGGCTATGCGCCCTTGCCCTCTGCCAGCCAGCGATTCCGCTCATCCGCCCGGGAAGAGGCGGGGCCCGAGCCCTCGGCTATCGAGCCGGTGGTTCCTCCCGTGCGCCAAGCTCCTGTGCGTGTCGAACCCGCGCCTGTGCCTGTCGCCGTTGCACCGATCGTGGCAGAGGCGCCGGTAGCCCCGGAAACGCCACCCGCAGCCCTCAGCGCCAAGCCTTTGGATCTGTCCAAGGCGACGCCGGCCGTGTTGCCCGATGAGCCCTACGATCCGCTCGCAGAGGCCGACATGTTCGTGGCCTATGGTCGCCAAGAACGCGCAATGGAAGTGCTGCGTGTCGCCCTCGAGCAGGATCCGGAGCAGGTCGACATACGCCTGAAGCTCATGGAAATCCTCGCCTCGTGCAATGCGCAAGAGGAGTTCCTTGCCGAGTACGACCGGGTACTTGCGCTGGGTGGCGATGACGACGTACAGGTGGCGCGCACGATAGCCACTGAGACGGGCCACCCGCACTGGCTCTCCGAACTCGATGCCCCTTCCGGCATCCAGTCCGCAGGCACGGTGACGGCTCCGTCGTTGGCACTGTCGCGCAGCCTCGCGCCGCTCGTCGAGGAGGATCACGAGCCGGAGCTGAGCAGTCTTGATCTCGACCTCCAGAGCCCGGTTCCCGAGCCCGCTACGGGCGGGTTCGATCTGGATCTCGACGCCTCCCTGGACGAGGCAGCACTCGACTCTGTAGAGCTTGACGTGCTTCCCGCTGACGATCATGGCGAGTTCGGTGACCTCGAACTGGGTTCGCTGCAGCTCGATGGGCCAGACCAGGCCTCAGACGCAGCGTTGGCAGGTCAACCCTCAACGCTCCATGAGGATCTGCCACTCGCACTGGATGTGGCGACGTACGAAGACACGGTTCACCTTGATGTCGATCTGCCCGGCTTGGCAGAGGTCGCAGTCGCCGATCCGGTTGAGTTGGCTTCGGCACCGACCGAAGAGGATGTGGCCGATATCGATCTTCTGGAGGGCACTGACGAGGTCGAGACACGGATCGAACTTGCCAAGGCGTTCATCGAGATGGGCGATAGCGAGGGCGCAAGGGATATCCTCGAGGAAGTAGTTGCTGAGGGCACCGAGGCCCAGCGCGCCTCTGCCTCTGCCTTGCTCGACACATTGAACCCGGGCTGACGGCGTGCCCGGGGAGGCCGGCGCGCAGCGTATCGCGCTGTGTCTCGAATACGACGGCTCTGCCTTTTCCGGTTGGCAGTCCCAGCGTGATCCCATCCGCAGCACGGTGCAGGGCACGCTGGAGTCCGCACTCTCCCGCATCGCGAGCGCCCCGGTCTCCACCGTGTGTGCAGGTCGTACCGACGCCGGTGTTCATGCCAGCGCGCAAGTGGTGCACTTCGATACGCCGTCGATCCGCCCCGAGAAAGCCTGGGTGCTGGGCAGCAACGCGCTCTTGCCAGCGGGTATTGCGGTGCAGTGGGCGAGGGCGGTTCCGTCGTCCTTCCATGCCCGTTTCTCGGCCCGGTCGCGGAGCTATCGATACCTCGTACTGAACCGCGCGCAGCGCAGCGCCTTGTTCGGGGGGCTCGGCTGTCTTGAGCGTTTCCCTCTGGACGAAGACCGGATGCACGCGGCTGCGCAGGCCTTGCTGGGTGAGCATGACTTCAGCGCGTTCCGCGGTGCAGGCTGCCAGTCGAGGACGCCGATGCGCAGGGTCGAGGCTGTCTCTGTTCGTCGCGCGGGTGAACTGATCTGCATCGATATCCGTGCCAATGCTTTCCTTCTGCACATGGTGCGGAACATCGTGGGGAGCTTGCTGCGCGTAGGGCGTGGCGAGGAATCCTGCGAGTGGATGGCATCCCTGCTCGAGGGGCGCGATCGGCGCCTCGCCGGAAGTACGGCGCCCTCCCGGGGTTTGTTCCTCGTCCGTGTCGATTACGGCGCTGCCTGGGCGCTTCCAGCCCCGCCAGACTCTCCGTTTTCCGCCGTGTTCGGTCAGCCCGAGTAGTGCATGCCGGTGTCGCGGGCTATGATTCGGGGTTCATCGGTCGGGAATGCATTGTGATGCGCGTCAGGGTGAAAATCTGCGGCATCACGCGCCCGGAAGACGCCGCGCTTGCCGCGCGCGCCGGCGCTGATGCGCTCGGTCTCGTCTTCTACAAGCCCAGCCCGCGCTGCGTCGAGATCGGTGCAGCGCATGCCATCATGGCGGCGGCAGGTCCCTTCGTGGCGGGGGTCGCGCTGTTCGTGAACCCGAGCCGCGAGGAGGTCGAGGCGGTGGTCTCGGGCATGAGGCCCGATATCCTGCAGTTCCACGGCGACGAATCTCCGGAGTTTTGCGATCAGTTCGGTGTGCCTTACCTGAAAGCCATTCGCGTGGGTGCGCAGAGGCTGGATGAGAAAGCTCTCGGTGCCTTCCCGCGAGCACGGGGCCTGCTGCTCGATACGCTCGATCCGCAACGCCACGGTGGTACGGGGCGCAGCTTCGACTGGTCGCTGGTGCCGTCCCGGAGTGCGCGCCCGCTGGTCATCGCCGGCGGGCTGGATGCCTCGAACGTCGGTGCTGCCATAAGCGCTCTGCGGCCGTGGGCGGTGGATGTGAGCAGCGGTGTGGAGAGTGCGCCCGGGCGCAAGGATCCCGGCAAGGTAGAGGACTTCATGCGTGCGGTGGCACGTGCACACGTGGCCGGAAACCGGCCCAGCCCTGGAGCGGATGTCGAATGAGCTGGCTTGACAAGATCGTTCCCGCCGTCGTCCGTCGGGGTGAGCAATCCCGCAAGGCGGCGGTTCCGGAGGGCCTGTGGAGCAAGTGCCCGCGTTGCGAGGCGGTGCTTTACCGGCCAGAGCTCGAGCGCAATCTCGACGTCTGCCCGAAGTGCTCGCACCATCTGCGGATCGGCGCCCGGCGACGTCTCGACACCTTCCTCGATCCCGAAGGACGCACGGAGATCTGCACTGAAGTCGAGCCGGTAGACCGTCTGCGCTTCCGGGACGTCAAGAAATACAAGGACCGCTTGTCGGCCGCCCAGAAGGTGACGGGCGAGCGAGACGCCCTGGTCGCCATGAAAGGCCGCGTGAGGGGCGTGCCGCTGCACGTTCTGGCCTTCGAGTTCAATTTCCATGGCGGCTCGATGGGCTATGCGGTAGGCGAGAAATTCACCCGCGCCGCGTCCGCATCGCTGGAGCAGCGGATCCCGCTCGTCTGCTTTTCCGCGAGTGGTGGTGCGCGCATGCAGGAGGCGCTGATCTCCCTCATGCAGATGGCCAAGACCAGCGCGATCCTCGAGCGGATGAAGCGCGCAGGGGTGCCGTACATCTCGGTACTCACTGACCCGATTTATGGCGGCGTCTCGGCGAGCCTTGCGATTCTTGGCGATATCAACATCGCGGAACCCGCGGCGCGCGCGGGCTTCGCGGGCCCGAACATCATCGAGCAGACCATCCGCCAGAAATTGCCGCCCGGCTTCCAGCGCAGCGAATTCCTTCTGGAGCATGGCGCGATAGACATGATCGTGCCGCGTGGGGAATTGCGTCTGCGGATCTCCTCGCTGCTCGCGAAACTCGGCGGACTGCCCGAGCCGTCCTGATGTCTGCCCGCGTACGGCGTCTGTGAACACACCCATGCTTGCAGACTGGCTGCGGAAGCTGGAGTCCGCGCACCCCGCGCAGATCGAACTGGGGCTTGACCGTGTCCTTGCGGTGGCAAAGCGTCTGGGTCTCGACGAGGCCCGGTGCCCGGTCATCACGGTGGCCGGCACCAATGGCAAGGGTTCTTGCGTCGCCACCATCGAGCAACTGCTTCTCGCCACCGGCAGGCGCACGGGCGTCTACACATCGCCTCATCTGCGCCGTTACAACGAACGCATCAGGCTTGACGGTCGGGAGGTATCAGACGTCCGACTCTGCGCAGCATTCGAGGCGGTGGAGCAGGCCCGCCACGGCGTGTCTCTCAGCTATTTCGAACACGGCACCCTCGCTGCCCTGCAGGTGTTCCGCGACTCGGATCCGGACTGGCTGGTGCTCGAGGTCGGTCTGGGCGGACGTCTCGATGCGGTGAACATCGTCGCGCCCAGCGTGGCGGTCGTGACGAGCATCGGGCTGGACCATCAGGAGTGGCTGGGGCCCGATCGGGAATCCATCGGGCGCGAGAAGGCCGGGATTTTCCGGGCCGGCGTGCCCGCGGTGATCGGTGACCGGGATCCGCCCCGGAGTCTTCGCGATGTCGCCGATCAGACCGGCGCGCGCTGGTATGCCATTGGCGAGAGCTTCGACGAATCCGCGTCGGCGGATGGCTCATGGGCGTGGCGCGGGCGAGGGCAAGACGGGGAGGCTATTGTCCACGCCGGTCTTCCGGCACCACAGTTGATCGGCAGCAACGTTGCCTGTGCACTCGAGGCGCTGGCGCTCTGCGGGGCGCTTCCTGACCGCGAGGTACTCACGCGTGTTCTGCCAAACGTCGCTGTCGAAGGACGGATGCAGCTTTTGCGGCACCGCGGCGTGGAATGCGTCCTCGATGTCGCGCACAATCCCGACGGCGTGCAGAGTCTTGTGCGCCGTCTGCGCTCGAACCCTTGTGGGGGGCGTACGCTCGTTGTGATGGGCGCGATGCGCGACAAGGACTGCCAAGGCATGATCAAAGCGCTGGACGGGCTCGCAGAGGGCTGGTTTTTCGCTACCCTCGAGGGTGATCGTGCAGAGACCGCGGCGCATCTCGCGGCCCTTGTCCCGGGAGAGGCGCCGCGCAGTTGCCATGCAGGCATCGCGGAGGCCCTCGTGGCAGCGTTCGGCATGCTGCTGCCGGGAGATCGCCTTCTGGTATGCGGTTCGTTCTTCGCCGTGGGCCCCGCGCTGGACTGGTTTGAGGGGCAACAGGAGGGCGCGTGCAGGAGTCCATGAAACACCGCCTCGTAGGGGCTGCCGTGCTGGTCGGTCTGGGCGTCATCGCCTGGCCGGTGGTCTTCGATACCACTCCGGTGCGCGAGATCAGCCAGCGCAGCCAGATACCCCGCGCGCCGGCCGAACAGGCCTTCGAGGTCGCGCAGCCCGGTCCGGTGGTCTTGCCGCCCGCGCCGGACAGTGCCGCACTTCGCGAGCAACTCCCCGAC
Source organism: uncultured Gammaproteobacteria bacterium (assembly GCA_903921135.1). Lineage (GTDB taxonomy): Bacteria > Pseudomonadota > Gammaproteobacteria > Pseudomonadales > UBA5518 > UBA5518. The sequence goes on along the minus strand of CAIXOY010000128.1, from coordinate 6,880 downwards.
ACGCTGCCGCCTGAAGCCGCTGCTGAGCCGGAGGTCTCTGCGCCCGAGCTTGCCTCGGCTCCCGCCAAAGCGCCGCTCGCCAGGCCCGCGCCCGATCCCGTAGCGCCGGTGCGAACGGATGCGCGCGCGCTTCCGGAGCAATGGGCCCTGCAACTGGGCGTCTTCTCTGCGCGTGATAACGCCCTCGAGTTGCGTGCCCGCGCAGAGAAAGCGGGCTTCCACGCTCTGGTACAGACGGTGGGCAGCGGCCCCGCCCGGCGCTACCGCGTCTATGCCGAGCCCAAACTCGATCGCGCGGCGGTGCAGCGCGCGGCGGTGTCGGTGCAACAGAAGCTCGGCATCAAGGGCTACGTCACGCGGTACTATCCCTGAGCGATCGCGGTGGGCCTCGGCCTCGACGCTGCGCTAGAATGCGGCCCATCTTCCAGGCCCGGAATCCGCTCCTTGGACGCGCTCAACGCTGCCGACTGGACGATCATCACGGTCGTGGGCATTTCGATGTTGCTGAGCCTCTTGCGCGGCTTCATCCGCGAGGCGATGTCGCTCGTTGGCTGGGTGCTCGCCTTCCTGGTGGCGATGCTGTTCGGCGACCGTCTCGCTTATCTGCTGACAGGCAGCATCGACGATGCGACGGGGCGTTACGTGGTCGCCTTCGCGGCGCTGTTCGTGATCACGCTGATCACCGTCGGGCTGGTGGCGCGGCTGCTGCAGAGCCTCATCGCGTTTGCTGGCCTGGGGTTTCTCGATCGCTTGCTGGGCATGGGCTTCGGCTTTGCTCGCGGCGTGTTCGTGCTGCTGGCCGCCGTGGTGATGCTGCGGCCGCTGCTTCAGCCGGAGCGCTTTGGCTGGTGGCAGCAGTCGGTGTTGCTGCCGCACCTGCTCCTGATGGAGGGCTGGTTTCGCAGCATCACGGGCGCGGCAGGCACCGTGTTGTCTGGCATCGCTAACTGAGCGGAGGTAGTACGGATGTGCGGCATCGTCGGAATCGTCGGACGCAGCGCGGTCAACCAGCACCTCTACGATGCGCTCACCGTGATGCAGCATCGTGGCCAGGATGCCGCGGGCATCGTCACCAGTGATCGTGGTGTCTTCCGCCAGCGCAAGGGGAACGGGCTCGTCAGGGACGTGTTCCGTACCGAGCACATGGAGCGTCTCACCGGCAACCTCGGAATCGGCCACACGCGGTATCCCACCGCAGGCAGCGCGAGTTCAGCCCTGGCCCAGCCCTTCTACGTCAACAGCCCCTACGGTATCTGTCTGGGCCACAACGGCAATCTCACCAACGCAGACCAGCTGCGCGAGCAGGTGTTCCAGGCCGATCTCCGCCACATCAACACCGACTCCGACAGCGAGGTTTTGCTGAACGTCCTCGCCCACGAGTTGCAGATCCTCGGCAAGCTGCATCCGGACGCCGAGGATTTCTTCACGGCTGTGCGCGGCCTGCATCGTCGTGCGCGCGGTGGCTATGCTGCGGTAGCCATGATCTCGGGTCACGGCATCCTGGCCTTCCGCGATCCGCACGGCATCCGTCCGCTGATTTTCGGCGAGCGCGAGGTAGAGGGCGGCATGGAGTACATGGTGGCCTCCGAGAGCGTGGCACTCGACGTGCTCGGCTTCCGTATCGTGCGTGACGTCGCGCCCGGAGAGGCCATCTATCTCGATGCGCGCGGCACGATCACCACGCGTCAGTGCGCGGAGAACCCGCAACTGCGTCCCTGCATCTTCGAGCATGTGTATTTCGCGCGGCCCGATTCGATCATGGACGGCGTATCGGTCTACAAGGCACGTCTGCGCCAGGGCGAGCGTCTGGCCGACAAGATCCGCCGGCTGCGTCCGGATCACGACATCGACGTGGTCATCCCGATTCCCGACACGAGCCGCGTCTGTGCGCAGGTGATCGCCTACGAACTCGACGTCAAGTTCCGCGAAGGGCTGATGAAGAACCGCTACATCGGGCGGACCTTCATCATGCCGGGGCAGGCCATTCGCGCAAAATCCGTACGCCAGAAACTGAATCCCATCGAACTCGAGTTCCGAGACAAGAACGTCTTGCTGGTCGATGACTCCATCGTCCGCGGCACGACCTGCCGCGAGATCATCCAGATGGCGCGCGATGCGGGTGCGCGGCATGTCTATTTCGCGTCTGCCGCGCCCCCCGTGCGTTACCCGAACGTCTACGGCATCGACATGCCCTCGGCAGAGGAACTGATCGCTCACGGGCGCACCGAGCAGGAAGTCTGCGAGCAGATCGGTGCCGATTGGCTGGTCTACCAGGACCTCGAAGACCTGATCTCCTGCTCGCGCGATGGCAACCCTGCCATCGAGACCTTCGACTGCTCCGTATTCGACGGCAAATATGTCACCGGGGATGTCGATGGCAGCTACCTCGCACGGCTCCACGATGATCGAAACGATGGACGCAAGGCAGAGCGCGAGGCTGCGACCCGCGCCGGAGAGGTTGCCCTCGTCGGGCTGCACAACCACAACCTCTGAGCCGGAGAGCCCGTCCCGATGAACGAGCACGATCGACGCGAGCAGCTGCGTTCCGCACGCCCGGATACGCAGGCGGTGCGTGCCGGGCAGCGCCGCGGGCCGGAGGGCGAACACTCGGAAGCGCTGTACCTCACATCGAGCTATGTCTTCGGCTCGGCATCCGAGGCCGCGGAGCGCTTTTCGGGTGAGGCCTGTGGCAATGTCTACTCGCGCTACACCAATCCCACCGTCCGCAATTTCGAGGAGCGCATCGCGGCCCTCGAAGGTGCGGAGCAGGCGGTCGCCACGGCCTCCGGCATGGCGGCCATGCTCACGGCCTGCATGAGCTGGTTGTCGGCGGGTGATCACATCATCTGCTCACGCGGTGTTTTCGGCAGCACCACGGTGCTGCTCAACCGCTTCATCTCGCGCTTCGGCGTTGACGTGAGTTATGTCTCGCCCACGGACTATGCGGGTTGGCAGGCGGCACTGCGCCCGCGCACGCGGATGCTCTTTCTGGAGACGCCCTCCAACCCCACAATCGAAATCGTGGATATCGCGCGTGTCTCGGAGATCGCGCGGGCGGCGGCTGCGATCCTAGTTGTCGACAATTGTTTCCTGTCGCCCGCGCTGCAAAAGCCGCTGACGCTGGGTGCTGATGTGGTGATGCATTCCGCGACCAAGTACATGGATGGTCAGGGGCGAGTGCTGGGAGGCGTTCTCTGTGGCTCCAGCGCATTGATGGAGCAGGCGGTCGCGTTCATGCGCTCGGCTGGCCCCTCCCTCAGCCCCTTCAATGCCTGGATCCTGCTGAAGGGTCTGGAGACGCTGCGCCTGCGCATGGAGGCCCACAGCGCGAGCGCGCTTGCTCTGGCGCAATGGCTGGAGACGCAACCCGGCGTGCTGAAGGTGAACCATTGCGGCCTGACCTCGCATCCGCAGCACGCCTTGGCCGTTGCGCAGCAGCGTGGTTTCGGGGGCGTGATGTCCTTCGAGGTCGAGGGCGGGCAGGCGGCTGCCTGGCGATTCATCGACGCCACCTCGCTCATGTCGATCACGGCCAACCTCGGTGATGCCAAAACCACGATCGTGCACCCGGCCACCACCACGCACGGGCGCCTGAGCGCCTCCGAGCGTGAGGAGCAGGGCATCCGGCCGGGTTTGGTACGCGTAGCCGTGGGGCTGGAGGACATCGAAGACCTGCGTGAAGACCTCGCGCGCGGACTGGCCGCCCTCCGCGACTGAGCGATAACTCTCTCACCCTGGACGGGCGTTCAAGCCTTATGCAACAGACCATCGACCGTACGGTGAACGAGATCGGCAGTGTGCTGCTCGGCAAGGAGCGGCAGGTGCGTCTGGCCTTGTGCGCGTTGTTTTCCCGTGGTCACCTGCTGATCGAAGACCTTCCGGGAATGGGCAAGACCACGCTTTCACACGCGCTGGCGCGTGCGCTCGGCTTGTCCTTCACGCGTGTGCAATTCACCAGCGACATGCTGCCGGGAGACATTCTCGGCGTATCGGTCTTCGAGCAGGGCAGCGGCCGCTTCAGTTTTCATCCGGGGCCCGTCTTCACCGAGGTGCTCCTCGCCGACGAGATCAACCGCAGTTCCCCCAAGACCCAGAGCGCACTCCTCGAAGCGATGGCTGAGCGGCAGGTCACGGTCGAGGGTGAGACCCGTCCCCTGCCGGAGGAGTTCTTCGTGATCGCCACGCAGAACCCCGTGAGTCAGGCAGGAACCTTCCCCCTTCCCGAGTCGCAGCTCGACCGATTCCTCATGCGGATCGAGATCGGTTACCCCGACCGCAAGGCCGAGCGGGCCATGTTGTCGGGCGGGGAGGGAGCGCGAAATCCCGAGTCGCTCGTTCCGGGACTCACGCGCGAGGAACTCGCCGCCATCCACGCGGGGGCCCGGGCGGTCAGAACAGCAGACATGCTGCTCGATTACGTGCAGCGACTCACCGAGTACACGCGGACATCGCCGGAATTCGTGCATGGCCTCTCGCCCCGCGGCGCACTTGCGCTTGTGGCGGCGGCGCGCACATGGGCGTACATGGAGGGGCGTGATCACGTGGTGCCCGAGGACGTGCAAGCCGTGCTGCCTGCGGTGGCGGCGCACCGCTTGCGCGGCGCCGGGGACCACGCCGGTGACGGGCGCGCGCTCGCCGAGCGCCTGCTCACGCAGGTCGACGTTTTCGGATGAGCGCTGGCCTGCGCGCCAGCCTGCGCAGGCGCGTGGAGGCGCGTTGGGAACGCTGGCTTGACCAGCGTTCGCCTCCGGCGCGCGACATCCTCCTGCAGCAGCGCAACGTCTACATCATGCCCTCCGCGCAGGGCTATGCCTTCCTGCTTCTGCTGCTGGCCCTGCTGATTGCAGGCATCAACTACGAGAACAACCTCGTATTCGCCTTCACTTTCCTGCTGGGCGGCCTGTTCGTGGTCGCGGTACTGCATACCTACGCAAACCTTGCAGGGCTGCGGGTCTCCGGGCTCAGTCCGGCGCCCGTGTTCGCCGGTGAGAGTGCGGCTTTCGGCCTGCGGCTCCGCGATGCGGGATCACGCCCGCACGATGCCATCGAGGCCTGCTGGCGCACGGCCGAGCCCGTCGAGGCACGCATCGCTCCCGGTGGCGAGGCCACGATTGCCCTGTTCCTTCCCGCGGTGCAGCGTGGCTGGTTCCGTCCCGGCCGCGTACGGTTGCGCAGTTATTACCCGCTCGGCCTGCTCCGGGCGTGGTCCTGGGTGGACGTGGATCTCGCGTGCCTGGTCTATCCCCGGCCGGCGCCCGTTGGCGCGCTCCCCGCCGAGTCGGGGCGTGGTGACGAGGGTGCGCCCGTGCAGGATCCGGGTGCCGAGGACTTCAGCGGATTCCGGCGATACGTGCCGGGCGATGCGCTGCGTCATGTCGCGTGGCGAAGCCTTGCCAAGGGCCAACCCTTGCAGACGCGCGAGTACCTCGCGTTCGCAGATCGCTCGGTATGGCTGTCATGGGAGCAAACGGCCGGTGCAGGTGGCGTTGAAGAGCGATTGTCCCTCCTGTGCCGCTGGGTGCTGGACTTGCACCGCTCGCAGTCGACCTACGGGCTCTCGTTGCCTGGGTGTCGCATCGATCCGGGCAGTGGCGAGGCGCATCGTGATCGAGCCCTCGGCGCGCTCGCGCTTTTCGGGTACGCCGCGTGATCGCACAACTCCCGCGCCGAAGTCTCCTCTGGATCATGGGGGCGCTCGTCGTGGTCTGCGCACCGCACGTGCCTCACCTGCCCGTATGGGTTCCGGGTGTGCTCGGCTTCGCGCTGTTGTGGCGCTATCGCGTGTATCAGGGGCGCTGGCCATTTCCACCTCTGCCGGTACGGGCTGCCCTGGTCCTGCTCTCGTTTCTGGGGGTCGGCGCGCAGTTCAGGACGATCAACGGCCTCGATCCCGCGATTGCGCTGCTGGTGATTGCGGCGGGGCTTAAGATCCTCGAGATGCGCGCTACGCGTGACTACGTGGTTGCCTGTTTCGTGGGCTATTTCCTCGCGTCCTCGCAACTGCTCTTCGAGCAGGAGATCCCGTACGCAGCGGCAGCACTCGTCGGCCTCACGGGTGTTACGGCTGCGCTGGTTGCCCGCCATCAGCGCGCGCCCGCCGCCGGCTTTCCCTCGCCGCTCGCGCTTGCGATGAAAATGCTCGCGCAGGCCTTGCCTCTCATGCTCCTGCTCTTCGTGGTGTTCCCGCGCATCGCGCCACTCTGGTCCATGCCGCAGAGCAAGGTCGCGGCAAAGACGGGCCCGTCTGACACGCTCTCTCCCGGCGACATCGCCCAGCTCGGCGGCTCCAATGCGCTTGCCTTCCGTGTCAGTTTCGAGCGGGCAGTTCCCGAGCAGCGCGAGCTTTACTGGCGCGGGCTGGTGCTCTCGCAGTTCGATGGCCGCGCATGGCGCATGCTGCCCCACTCGCGAATGGAGTCGGATCTCGCGCTGCGCGGGCTGCGCAAGGTGGCAGTGCGCGAGCCTGCCTCCGTGCCCGGGCGCGTGACGACCGACTATCGCGTGATCCTCGAGCCAAGCAACGAGCAGTGGGCTTATGCACTCGGGTTGCCGCGAAGCTGGGATGACAGCCTCAGGATGGGCAGCGATTTCCGCCTGATCAGCACATCGATGGCGAGTCAGCGCAAAAGCTACCGCGTGGCGTCGGATCTCGACGGCACGCTCGAACCGGATCTGCCCGCGCTGCGCAGGACGCTGGAGCTGCGTCTGCCCGAGGACGTCAATCCGCGCACACGGGAGCTTGCCGCTGACTGGCGTGCTGCGGCGGGTTCGGACCGCGCCTTCGTGGATCGTGTGCTCCGCTGGTTCCGCGAGGAAGAGTTCGTCTACACGCTCACTCCTCCGCTGCTGGGCGAGGACAGTGTTGATGATTTCCTGTTCG
>CAIXOY010000127.1 GCA_903921135.1 uncultured Gammaproteobacteria bacterium | reverse complement strand
GCTCTCGATGGCGTTCATGGGGCTGGGAATGGGTCTGTGCGGGCCGGGCTTCACGGCGGCGGTCTCGCTGGCGGTGAGTGCGCGGGAGCAGGGTGCGGCGGCGGGCATCGCGACGGCCGTGCCGGCGCTGGGTTTCATCCTCGGGCCGCTGGCCGGCACCTCGCTCTACCAGTTGAACCCGCACTATCCCTATGTGCTCACGGTGCTGATCCTGCTTCCGGCCTGCCTGATGGCCTTCCGGATCCGGCAACACATGCACGTGGAGTGAGGCGCGCCCCGCGGCAAGCGCTGCCGCGGGGCGCGACCTGTCAGAACGATCCCTCGTCGTCGGGCTCGTAGCGATCGATGATGTCGCGCACCAGCCCGCTGCGGACGATGTCCTCGCGTTCGAAGGCGTGCACCACCACACCGGGCAGTCCCCGGAGGCGGTGGATGGCGTCCTCGAGGCCGTTGGGGCCGCGGATATCGCTCTGGCGCACGTCCCCGTTCACCACCACCTTGGCTCCCTCGCCGATCCGTGTGAGGAAGAGCTTCATCTGCGCCGGGGTGGTGTTCTGCGCCTCGTCGAGCACCACGAAACTGCGCTCGTCGAAGGTCTTGCCGCGCATGTAGGCAAGAGGCGAGGCCTGGATGCGGCCATGCCGCAGGCAGTAATCGACCGTGCCGGCGCCAAGGCGCGCGTTCAGGATGTCGCGGAAGGCATCGATGTAGGGCGAGAACTTCTCGTCCAGATCCCCGGGCAGGAAGCCCAGTTGCTCGCCCGCCTCCACCGCCGGGCGCGTCAGGATGATCCGGTCGATCTGCCCCGCCTCCAACGCTTGTGCTGCAAGCGCGCCGGCACAATAGCTCTTGCCGGTACCGGCGGGGCCGATGCCGAAAACAAGACTGTGGCGCCGGATGGCGTCGATGTAGCGTTTCTGGGCGGGGGTGCGGGCTTCGAGCGGTGCGGGTGCCCGGGGTGCCGCGTAAGCGGTATGGAGATGGGTGCGGGCGTTCAGGTCGACGACGTTGGCGCTGTCCTGCTCCTGTCGTCTGCCGGTGCGGGTCTTGCGGTCCCTGAAAGTTGTCTCCTCGTAGCTCTGCCTCTGGAAGGTCTTGCGTCGTGCCTGGGATCTCTTCGCCATGTGCGGGAATACCTCGTGGGTAGCTGAAGATCGAATCGCGGCGCTCGTAGGTTGGACTTCTGTGGTGGCGTCTCCTTGGTGGGGAAGTTGTCCGAATCATTGTCAGCCCCTGCGGGAATTGCAAGACGGACCGGAAGATTTTTCAGGCCGGATCCGGGAATGGTTGAGAGCGGGCGTCCGAGGGGAGAGAATCAGGCGCTCGGTCATCCTCAGGGCACCTTCATGAAGCATCGGTACCTCGCTCTTCTGGCAGCCTTGCTCGCATCCGCAGGGGCGGCGTCCGCACCGCTCTGGATCGATGTGCGCTCCGCCGACGAGTACGCCGAGCGCCACCTCGGCTCGGATCCCAATATCCCGCACGCCGACATCAGCCGCCGGATCGCGCAACTCGCACCCGACCGGAATACGGAAATCGTGCTCTATTGCGCAGCGGGCGGACGCTCGGGCGTGGCCAAGATGCAACTCGAGAGTCTTGGCTACACCCGCGTGCGCAACGCCGGCGGCATAGAGCAGGCGCGTCGCGAGCGCGATTGCGCTGAGGAACCCTTGCCGGGGAGCCCATCCATCCCCTGCCCCGCACTGGAGACGCGATGAACACCGCCCTGCAAGACCTGCCCTGGGACACCCTGATCACGGGAGCGCTGGTCTTCGACGGGAGCGGCGCGGCGCCACAGCGCCTGGACGTTGCAATCACAGGCGGACGCGTGGCGGGTATCGGAGCCCGACTGCCACGCGAGCAGGCGCGGGAGGTTCTGGTCCGCGAAGGGCACTGGTTGATGCCCGGTCTGATCGACATCCATACCCACCTCGACCTCGAGGTGGAGTTGGCGCCGGGGCTCTCAGAGGTAGTGCGTCACGGCACCACCACCGTCGTCGTCGGAAACTGTTCGCTGGGGGCCGCCTTCGGGGCACAACGCGAGCCGGGGCAGGATCCGATCGTCGATTGCTTCGCACGGGTCGAGAACATCCCCAAGCACGTGCTCTCGCGCTGCGCGGACCGCATGGCCTGGGACAACACCGCCGATTACCTCGCGCACCTGGATACAGTGGCGCTGGGCCCCAACATGGTGCCGCTGGTGCCACACTCGATGCTCCGCATCCAGGTGATGGGGCTTGAGGACTCCATCCGCCGTGAGCCCACGCCAACGGAGCTCGCACGGATGCAGCAACTGCTGCAGGACGCGATCGACCAGGGCTATGTGGGTTTTTCCACCGACGGGCTGCCCTTCCACTACCTCGCGAACGACCCGCACCGTGATCGGCGCATCCCCACGCAGTTCGCGAGCTTCGGGGAACTGCAGGCACTCACCGGCATCCTGCGCGCGGCAGACCGTGTGTGGCAGGTGACACCCATGCCGGACCGCCCGCTCGAGACCTTGCGCAACTACCTCCTCTCGAGCGCGCGCCTGCACGGCAAGGCCTTGCGTGTGACGGCGCTCGCGGCCGTGGAATTCGCGGCCAACCGTCGCGGCAGCCGGGCGCTGCTTGGCATGGCGCGGCTGGTGAACTCGCGCTGGCTCGGCGGAAACATGCACCTGCAGGCCCTGTCCTCGCCTTTCACGATCTGGGCGGATGGTGTGACCAACCCGATCATGGAAGAGATGCACTCCACGCGCGCATTGATGGCGCTCGACCTCGACGACCGCGAGGGCCGTGCGCAGCTGATGGCCGATCCCGCCTGGATGGCGCAGTTCCGGGCCGACTGGTACCGCGGGCGTCGGGGTTTCAATGGTGCGCGGCTGCGTGCCCTGATCGGCATGCCGCTCGACAATTTCTCCCGCGAACTGGAAGACATCGTGGTGGAGCGCTGCCCGGTGGAGGCGTGGCAAGGGGAATCGCTCGGCACCGCCTACGCGCGCTTGCTCGCCTACCAGTCCGGGGATCTCTCGGTCGCACGCGGCGCGCAGGAGCGGGATTTCCTCGACAGCTGCCCCCGCCCCATCGGCGATGAGGCCGGGTTTTTCATCCATCTGCTGCAGAGCTGGGACAAGTCGCTGCGCTGGCACACCGTGATTGCGAACCGGGATCCGGCGCGGGTGCGGGAACTGCTCTTCCACCGCGACACGCTGCCGGGCTTCAACGACAGCGGTGCGCACCTGTCCAACCTCGCCTTCTACGACGGCAACCTGCTCACCCTGAAGATTGCCGCCGAGGAAAGCATCAACCGGGTGTCTGAGGCGGTCCGACGCTTGACCCGTGCTCCCGCCGACTTCTTCGGCATCGATGCCGGCAGGCTCGAGGAAGGCGCCAGAGCCGACATCACCGTCGTCGATCCCGTGGCGCTCGCGCGCTATGACAGCGATGCCGGGCGCCAACTCGTCTGGCGCGAGGAACTGCAAGCGGAGCAACTGGTGAACCGTTCCGACGGCGTGGTCTCGGATGTGTTCATCGGCGGGAAGGCTGCCTGGGCGCAGGGTGCGGTGACAGCTGCGCTCGGCCACGAACGGATGGGCAGCGCGCTTCGCTACCAGCCTCGGAGGCACTGAGGCAGGGCTGCGCGGCACCTCCAATGCCGCGCAGCAGAGGCTCTCTCAAACCGTCAGCACCCGCACCGGAATGGCGCTCATCCGCGGGATGCCGCTGTACGGGTCCACCTCGTGCTCCACGCTGGAGAGCAGCGCCACATTCGAGCCGAATTCGCGCACAGGTCCGGGGTTTTCCGGATCAGGTCCGAAGCAGTGGCTCATCGAGATCACGCCGCTGCGAATCCCCTCCTCCGCCTCGACGATGCCCGGTATCTCACCGTAGCGGGAGGCGATCCGCACCTCGTCCCCGTCCTTCAGGCCGAGTGCCGCCAGATCGCCCGGGTTCATGTAGGCGGGGTTGTAGCGCTGCTTGCGCATCTGGCGCGGGTTGTTGCGGCCGGTGGTGTTCATCACGTGGTGCAGGCGGCGGCTGATCAGGCGGAACGGGAAGCCCTCGTCCTTGTCTTGCCGCTCGGCGGCGATGCCCTGCAGTTCCGCGCACATGGTGGCGTCCCCCACCTGCAGCCGCGCCTCGCGTCCTGGCTCGGCGCCGGCCACGAAGACGTCCTCGCCTTCGAAGACCCGCCCCTGCGGCTCGCTCTTCACGGTGGCGAGCGGCACGCGTCCGCCATCACAGAGCGCCTCGAAGAGTTCATCGGTGTTCGGCTTGTTTTCCATGTCGAAGCGGTAGCGACGCGGCTCGCCGCTGGTGGTGGTCCAGGAGTAGGCCACTTTGATTTCGAGGGCGATCTGCATGCGCTTGGCGATGCCGTAGAAGAACTCCCACTCCTCGACCACATCAGCCCCTTCAGGCAGCGCTGCGGCGGGCGGCGCGTACTGCGCGTAAGGCACAGAGAAGCCGAAGCCGGTGCCGAAGTAGCTCAGCATCTCGTTCGGCAGCGTCATGGCCGGGCTCTCGAGGCTGTGCTTGCAGGCGATGGTGTAGTCGGCCAGATGACAGCTGTTGTGCACCTTCTGGATGTCGAGGCAGACGAAGAGGTCGAGGGCCTTCAGGGCCTTCAGCGTCTTGTTCTGGTCAGGCCATGCCATCAGCGGATTGCCACCGATGGAGATCAGCGCTTTCACCTGCCCGTCGCCCGGCATGAGGATCTCGTCGGGAAGCGCGGAGGTTGCGAGACCGCAGGCGGCATCGGTGAAGCCGCGCACGCGGAGTTTTTCGCCATAGCCCCACGCCGGCCACGGCGCGTTGGCCTGTGCGCGAGGGGCGAAACTCGGCCCGAGAACGCCGGGGTTGGGCACGCGCTCACCGGCCTTCAGCCAGCGGCCGCAGAGGCTCATCAGGCAGAGCAGCAGGTATTCCGTGAGGTTGCCGTGCGGTGCCATGTTCGGGCCCGTGCCGGCGGTGGCGCCACCGCGCTTCGCCTGCGCGTAGGTGCGCGCTGCCAGCACGAGATCCTCTGCCGGGATCTGCGCGCGCGCCGCAACGTAGTCGGGCGTGTAGGGCTCAACCGCCTGCGCGAGCGCCTCCACGCCCTGCACGTTCGCACCTACGAAATCCGCGTCGAAGAGCTGCTCCTTGAGGATCACGCGGATCATGCCCGCGAGAATCGCCCCGTCCTCGCCGGGCTTGGGCTGCAGGTGCACGAAGGCGCGCTCGGCGCATTCGGTGCGGCGCGGGTCGATCACGATCACCTTCATGCCGCGCTCCACGGCATCCTTCAGGCGCTTGGCGGGGTTCTGGTTAGGCACGCCGCCCGAATGCGCCACGATGGGGTTCACGCCCACGAGGAGCCACGTATCCGCATCATCGAACACCTGCGGGCCGGCCTGCCAGGTGCCATGCAGCGCGGGTGCGATCGACTTGCCCGGCTGGTCGATGGTGTTGGAGGTGAACATCATGTTCGAGCCGATGGCGTTCATCCACGCAGTGGACACGGGTTGCGTGGCGGGGTAGGTGAAGATGTAGGTGCCGGCGTAGGTGGCCACGGCACGCGGGCCGTGCTCGTCGATGATGCGTTTGAGTTTCTGCGCCACCTCGTCCATGGCCTGCGCGCTGGAGATGGACGTGAAGCTGCCGTCTTTTTCGCGGCGGATGCTGCTGAACAGACGGTCCGGGTGACGGACCTGGTTCACCATCTCGCGACCCTTGATGCAGGTGTAGCCCCAGTACACGGGGTTGTGCTTGTCGCCGATGATCCGCGTGGGCACGCCGTCTTCGCGATCGATGACGATGGGGCACATGGCGGCGCAGGAGCGGCAGATACCGTGGAGGGTGTCTTGCATCGGGGAAACCTCTTTGGACTTATGAGAAGCGACGGTGGGATCCTATGCGGCGCCGGGAGCGGCGGCAACGGACGCGAGCGGATTATGATGCGCGGGCCACGCACGCCGCATACCTCGTACAGATGAGCCCGCTCCGCGCGCCACGACACCCTGCTTCAGAGCCCGCATCGCATGGTCATACGCCCCGCCACGCCCGCCGACTTCCCCGCGATCCTGGCCCTGAACGCAGCCTCGGTGGCCGTGCTCGCGCCGATGGACCATGCCCTGCTGGAGGAACTTCATGCGCAGGCCCACTACCACCGGGTGGTCGAGGATGAGGGCGCCGTGCGCGCCTTCCTGCTGGTGTTCCGCGAGGGCGTGCGCTACGACAGCCCGAACTATCTCTGGTTCTCGGCCCACTATCCGCGCTTCCTGTACATCGACCGTATCGTCGTTTCCGCATCAGCGCGCGGGCGCGGGGTCGGGCCAGCGCTTTACGAGGATCTGATCGCGGTGGCACGCAGCACCGGCGTGGACCTGCTGTGCTGCGAATACGACCTGGAGCCACCCAACCCGGGATCGGCCCGTTTTCACGCAGGCTTCGGCTTCCATGAGGTCGGGCAGCAGCGCGTGGCCAGCGGCAAGAAGGCCGTATCACTGCAGATCCTCGAACTGCCTGCGCAGACCGACGGCGACACTTGCGACACCTCCGGGAGCACACCATGAACACCATCGCCACCTCGACGGCGCACACCGTCCGCGCCGCCTGCCCGCACGACTGCCCTGACACCTGTGCCATGCGCGTGACGGTGGAGGACGGCCGCGTCACCCGCGTGGAAGGCGACCCCGACCACCCGCCTACCGCCGGCGTGCTCTGCACCAAAGTAAGCCGTTACGCGGAGCGCACCTACCATCCCGAGCGCGTGCTGCATCCGCTGAAGCGCGTGGGCCCCAAAGGCAGCGGGCAGTGGGAACAGGTCAGCTGGGATGCGGCACTGACGGACATCGCAGCACGTCTTTCCGCGGTCGCCGCGCGCGGTGCCGAGCGCATCCTGCCCTACAGCTACGCGGGCACGATGGGGAAAATCCAGGGCGAGAGTATCTCCGCCCGCCTCTTCCACGCGCTCGGCGCCTCACGCCTCGACGGCACCATCTGCGCGTCTGCTGGCTCCGACGCGCTGGCCGCCACCTACGGCGGCAAGCTGGGCATGCATCTGGGCGATTTCGCGCAGGCGCGGCTGATCCTGATCTGGGGCAGTAATTCCGTGGCCTCTAACCTGCACTTCTGGCGCCTCGCGCAGGAGGCCAAGCGCAACGGCGCCACGCTGGTCTGCATCGATCCGCGCCGCACCGAAACCGCCGAGAAGTGCCATCTGCATCTGGCGCTGCGACCGGGCACCGACGGGGCGCTGGCGCT
>CAIXOY010000126.1 GCA_903921135.1 uncultured Gammaproteobacteria bacterium | reverse complement strand
CGCTGCCGCCCTTGCAGCGCATCGAGTACCAAGGCCCCGACGGCAACTGGCAACCGCAGTGGCCGCCGGCCGATGCGCCGCTCGCGGGCGACCCGCAGGCCGACGCCTCCGCGCCACTGTCGGACCTGCCCGTGCGTGTGCGTTTCGACTTTGGCGACGACGATCGCCTCGACGTGTTGCTGCTCGCACGCCACAGCGCTCGTGCCGAGGCCGACGACATGGAGGTGGAGGTTGATTAGCCGTCCTTCTCCCCGCGCGCAGGGCGGTTTCGCCCTGATGCTGGCGCTCGGCGCCATGGTGGTGGTGCTCGGCCTTGCTGCGGCGCTGGATGCCTACGTGAGCGCGCGTGTCGAGCAGGCCACGCTGATCCGGGCGCGTCTGCAGGACAGCCTCGATGCCTACAGCACCCGTGCCACCGTGTTCTTCCTGTTGGGCACGCAACGCTTCACCCGCGCGGGCCTCACCACCGCCGAGGAGCCGCTCGCCGAGGCAGGAGACACCGCCGGCGCACTGCGCATCGACCCGGTGGGCGGCGAGCTTTCTCTCGACGGTCGCGTGTATGCCGGCATGGGCCGTGTGCGGTTCGCGCTGCAGGACGAAGCGGGGATGGTGGCGCTGAACAGCGCGACCCCGCAGCGTCTCGAGGGGCTGCTCATGCGCTTCGACGACACCGAAGGCAGCGTGGCCACGCTGCTCGACACCCTCGCGGATTACCGCGACGGCAATACGCTGAAGCGTCTGAACGGCGCCGAGAAAGAGGAATACGCCGCCGCTGGCCTGCCCCCGCCCTCCGACCGGGATCTGCGCTCGGCGCCCGAGATCCTGCAGATCCTCGGCTGGCGCGAGTGGTTCGCGGCGCGGCCCGAGTTCCGGCTCCATGCCTGGTTGTCTGCGGGGCGTTCGGATGCCTTCAACCCGAACGTGGTGCCGGCCTCCTTGCTCGAGTGGCTGCCCGGCATGGCGCCCGCCACGGCGGCCCGCGTGGTGGACGAGCGCGAACGCGAGCCCTTCCGTTCCGTGCCGGATTTCAAGGCCAGGGTCGATGTGGAACTCCCCGTCGACGACGGGCAGTACCGTTTTTTTCCTTCCGATGCCTTGCGCCTCACGCTGTGGGCGGAGGGCTCGGCTCACGCCGAGATGCTTGCGATACAATCGACCCCCCTCGATCCGCAGGCTCCTTGGCAGATCGACAGCATCTACTCCATCAGCCGCCCTCCCCAGGACATCCCGTATGAAGTTCCGGGCCAGTACTTCAGCCCCCGCGCGCCTGCTGCGCGCTAGCGGCGTGCAGCCGGCGGCGCTCGCCGCCGCCCGCCCGCTGTGGCTGGTGGGCGCGGAGCTGTGCGTGTTCACCGAGATCGACCTGCGCGCCGTGCCGGTGCGCCACCGCACGCGTGCCATCGCCGATCGCGCGCGGCAGCTCTCCCCCTTCGCCTCTCCGGCCTGGCACGCGGCAGACGCGGCGGGCAGTGTGGCCCTGTGGATCTGGGACGCGGCGCGCGTGACGGCCGCGATGGCGGATGAGGACGGCCCCTCACGGCGCTGGCAGGTGCTGCCGGAGCAACTCTTCCTGCCCCCCGCGCACGCGGCCTGCCTGCGCGAGATCGACGCCACGCAGCGTGTGCTGGAGCGTTGGCAGGGCGGGCGTCTGGTCTTCAGCTGCCTCTTGCCCGCGGCCCCGCGCGAAGTGGCGCTGCGCTTGCGCGCCGCGGGGCTCGCGCCGGATGCCACGCCGCCCGTGGCGCGCTCGGCGCTGCAGTCCGCGCGCTGGGACCTTCCGCCCTTCGACTGGCGCGTGGCGCTGCGTGATCCGCTGGTCGCGGCCGGGCTCGCGCTCGCGTGTGCGGTGCTGTGGCTGGTGTGGTCGCTGGGAGAACTCGCCGGAGAGCGTGCCGCGAACGCGCGTCTCGATGCCTCCGTGGAATCGCGTGAGCGCGAACTCGCGCCGCTCCTCGAGGAGCGCAGCGAGGCCCTTGCCCTGGCCGCGCGCAACCAGGCGCTGGCAGGGCTGCTTTCCGGGCGCAACGCGCTGGAAGCGGCAGCCGAGTTCGAACATCTGGTGGGCGCGCGTTACCAGCGCCTGCTGCAGTGGGAGGTGAACGCGCGCAGCGCCAAGGCCATGGTCGAGGACAAGGCCGCGGACAACCGCGCCTACGTCGAGGCGCTGCAGCAGAGTCCGTGGTTCGAGCGCGTGGCGGTGGCGCCCACGCTGCGGCCCGAGCAGGTGAGCCTCGAGATCACGCTCTCGGCCAACCCGAAGGCCGTGCCTCTCTACGTGACGGCTGCGGGGAGGGCTCCCTGATGCGCGCGCCCGCCGCCCTGACGGATGCCATCGCGCGACTGCGCGACGAGACCCTCGCCAACCCACGCCTCGCCGCCATGCTGATGCTGGTGCCGCTGGTGCTGGTGATCCACGTCACGCTGCTGCTGCGCGATGCCATCGGCGAGACGCGCGCTGACCGCGGCCCGCTCGAGCGCCGCGCCGCCCGGCTCGAGGCGCTGGCCGCGAGCGGCGGCTGGACCGAGGCCATCGCCCGCGAACAGGAATCCCTCGCCGCCTGGCAGGCGCAGGCCTGGCGCGCCGGTTCCGCGGAGCTTGCCGCGGCTGACCTGCAAACCACGCTGCGCAGCATCATCGCGCGGCATCTGGCGTGGAACCGCATGAAACTCGCGCCCGCCGAGGAACTGAAAGCGGTGGGCGGCTGGCGTGTGCGCGCCGAGATCAACGGACGCCTGCGTGACGAGGGCGTGCTGCCCATGCTGCAGGAACTGGCAGAGCACAGCCCGCGCATCGTCGTGGAGCAGTTGCTGGTGTCGGCGCAGCGCGGCCAGACGATCACGATGCAAGTGAGCGTGCTGGTACTGCCGGAGGACGGCGAATGAGCCCCGCGATGCTCCGGCGCCTGCTGTGGGGTCTGCTCGCGGCCCTGCTGCTGTGCGCGGCGGGTGGATTCGGGGCGGGTCTGTCGGCGCCGGGCGCGCGTGCGCGCGGCGACGGCGAGGCCGCCACCGCCAACGCGGCCACCGCCCCCCGCGACAGCACCACCGCGCTGCGTCTGCTGGGCGCAGGCGGGCACTGGGGCACTTACGACGCGCCCGAGACGGCCGCGCCGGCGGCACCTGCAGCACCGCCGGCCCCGGATCTCGAAGGCATCGCGCGCGATTACCGTCTGGTCGGTATCGAGCGCGGTGCGGAAGGCCCCGTCGCACTCCTGTTGCCCTCTGCCGGCGCCGCCGAGGTGATCCGCCTGAAGGTGGGGCAATCCCTCGCCGAGGGCATCACGCTCGGCTCGATCAGCTCGGATTCAGTCGGGTTCTCGACCACTGCGGGAACCTCAACACTCCATCTCTACGACGGGACACAACCGTGATCACCACGTCTTCCCTGCAGAGCGCCCGCCGTGCGCGTTCCTGCCTAAAGCTCCTCGTGCAGGGGGTGGCTGCGGCTGCCCTCGTGCTTGCGGGGGGCTGCGAATCCCTGAAGGACACGCAGTCGCCTGCATCCAAGGGCCCGGCTTTCGAGCGCAACCGCAGCGAAGAGGACAAGGTCTTCTTCGAGCCGCTGCGCCCGCCCGTGGAGCGCAATGCCGAAGGCCCCTCGGAGGCGGCGCTCGCCACCGACACCGAGATCCGCGCCACGCCCCGCGTGCAGGTGAACGAAACGGTGAGCAGCCGCGCCGAGGACGATTTCTCCGCGACGCTGAAAGGCCCCAAGGTTTCGGTCAACTACAACAACATCCCGCTGCCGAACTTCGTCAACGAGGTCTTCGGCGAACAACTCGGACTCTCCTTCACGCTGCAGCCCGAAATCCGCAAGCAGCAGGATCTGGTGACGCTGCGCATCACCGATGCCGTCACGCCCGCCGAGCTCTACCGCATCGCGCGCACCACGCTCTCGGCCTACGGCATCGTGATCAACCGCGAGAACGGCGTGCTGGTCTTCGTGGTCGACCGCACCAGCAAGGGCGGGCAGACGCCGCTGCTCGTGAGCGGGCGCACGCTCCCCGACGTGCCCGATGCGCAGCGCCCGATCTTCATGTTCGTGCCGCTCGAGGTGGTGTCGAACGCCAAGGTGAAGAGCTGGCTCAGCAACGTGATGAAGGGCGTCGAACTCGAGGTGCAGGAAGACCCGGTGCGCAACGCCGTGGTGCTGGTGGGCAAGGCGCCCGAGGTGGAGCAGGCGCTCAGCATCATCCGCTCGCTCGACCAGCCCGTGATGCGTGGCAAGTACTCGATGAGCGTGCGCCCGGCCTACGTGCCGGTGAAGGAACTCGCGAACGATCTCGAACGCATCCTGCAGTCCGAAGGCTACGACGCCTCGCAGCGCCCGCCGCTCGGCAGCGTGATCGTGCTGCCGCTCGAGGCAAGCAGCTCGCTGGTGGTCTTCGCGCCCAACCAGCAGACGCTGGAGCACGTGCGCCAGTGGGTCGATTCCATCGACCGCGAGCGTCAGGTGGGTATCGACGACGGGATCTTCTCCTATCAGGTCACCAGCACCAACGCGGCGAACATCGTCGAGGTGCTGAACGCGCTGGAGG
>CAIXOY010000125.1 GCA_903921135.1 uncultured Gammaproteobacteria bacterium | reverse complement strand
CGGCCTTGACATGCAGCCCCGTGCGCTTCTCACCACGCTGCGAAAGTCAACGCTGGTCACGCTGCTGAGCGCAGCCGCCTTTGCGCTCACCGGCGGCGGCGTGGCCTTGCTGCTGGATTTCGACCTGCGGGAAGCCATCGTGGTCGGGCTTGCGATGATGTTCTCCAGCACCATCATCGGCATCAAGTTGCTGCCCACCACCGTCTTGCATCACCGGCACACCGGGGAATTGATGATCGGCGTCCTCCTGCTGCAGGACATGCTCGCGATCCTCGTTCTCGTATTGCTGACAGGCGGCGCTGGCGGACGGTTCGACATCAACACCGCACTGCTGTCCCTGCTGGCACTGCCCGTACTGGTGGCAGGTGCTGCACTGCTGGTGCGGGTGCTGATGGTCCCGTTGCTGCGGCGCTTCGACGGGTTCCAGGAATATGTGTTCCTTCTCGCCATCGGCTGGTGCCTCGGGCTCGCGGAGCTTGCGGCAGCGCTCGGGCTCTCGCCGGAAATCGGCGCCTTCGTGGCCGGTGTGTCGATCGCCTCCAACCCCATCAGCCTGTACATCGCCTACAGCCTGAAGCCCCTGCGCGACTTCTTCCTCGTGCTGTTTTTCGTGTCACTGGGGGCAGGCTTCGACTTGCGCGTACTGGAGAGCATCTGGGCCGGCGCGCTGTTGCTGTCAGTGCTGATGCTCTCCCTCAAGCCGCTCGTGTTCCGCGCACTGCTGGGGCGCCTGAGCGAGACACCTGCGCTGGCGTGGGACGTGGGTTTGAGGCTCGGGCAGAACAGCGAGTTCTCGCTGCTGATCGTTTACCTGGCAGCAGGGCTGGGGCTGATCGGCAAGGAGGCCTCGCATCTCGTGCAGGCGACGGCAATCCTGACCTTTGTGGTCTCGTCCTACATCATCGTGCTGCGTCTGCCCAATCCGATCGCGATCTCCGAGCGGCTGCGGCGTGACTGAGGCCTCGCCTCAGGCGATCGGCCCCGCGAGTTCGATCTCGTTGCCGTCGGGGTCGGCAACGAAGGCGTAGTACACATCACCGTCGTAGCAACTCAAGGGATGCACGATGCACCCTCCCCCGGCGCTGCACGCGGCGATGGCATCCGGCAGGTTGTTGACTACCACCGTCAGAAAACGCATCCCCGTGCGGGCGTAGGCTCGCTCGGTCGGAGTCTGCGCTATGTCCGCGCCCGGGCAATGAACAAGCTTGATCAGCATGCCGCCCGCCTCGAGCCGGTGCTGGTAGCCCGGCGGCACGCCCAGGTCCTGATTTCCCGTCGCGCTCGGGAAATCCAGACGCATCTGGTAGCGGAATCCCAGTACGTCGCGATAGAAAAGCAACATCTCCTCGGGGCGGTGCGTGAGGATGGCGAGTTCCAGTGCCGGGTTGGCGATCTCGAGCATGTCCGGGGCTCCGGTGTAGGCTGCGGGGACTTATTGCCCTGATCCGCGCGGGCAGCGCGCCGGGGCACCCGACTAGAATGCCAGCATGCAGACCGCAAAAAACCTCTTCGGCTACCGCAAGTACTGGGCAAAGCGCTTCGGTACGGCGCCCTTCCTTCCCATGAACCGGGCGCAGATGGACGCGCTCGGCTGGGACTCCTGTGACGTGATACTCGTCACCGGAGATGCGTACATCGATCACCCGAGCTTCGGCATGGCACTGGTAGGCCGATTGCTGGAGGCGCAGGGCTTTCGTGTAGGCATCATCGCGCAGCCTGACTGGCGCTCCGCCGAGGCATTCCGCGCCCTTGGCAAGCCGAACCTGTATTTCGGCGTCACCGCGGGCAACATGGACTCGATGGTCAACCGCTACACGGCCGACCGCAAAATCCGCTCGGATGATGCCTACACGCCCGGTGCCGAGGCCAACCGTCGCCCGGACAGGGCCGTGATCGTCTACT
Source organism: uncultured Gammaproteobacteria bacterium (assembly GCA_903921135.1). Lineage (GTDB taxonomy): Bacteria > Pseudomonadota > Gammaproteobacteria > Pseudomonadales > UBA5518 > UBA5518. The sequence continues at coordinate 2,917 of CAIXOY010000125.1, read as the reverse complement.
CGCAGCGTGCTCGCGAAGCATTTCCCGAAAGCACCGTGGTGATCGGATCGATCGAGGCAAGCCTCCGGCGTATTGCCCACTACGACTACTGGTCCGATACGGTACGGCGCTCGATCCTCCCGGACAGCAAAGCCGACATCCTGCTTTTCGGCAACGCCGAGCGAGCGCTGGTGGAACTGACGCACCGGCTGGCCGCCGGCGAGGCCGTCTCGGAGATCCGCGACCTGCGCGGCACCGCCTTCATGGTGCCCCGCGGATGGGCGCCGCAGCCGGACTGGGTAGAAGTGGATTCCACGGAGGTCGATGCACCGGGGCCCCTGATCCGCCATCCGGATCCCTATGCGATGGAACCGGAGAAAACTGTCGACCCGACACCTGCCACCACTGAAGACGTGCAACCGGTCAGGCTGCTGGGGCGCCCCGCACGGCGCGTGGACCGCGAGCGCAGCGTGGTGCGCCTGCCATCTTTCGAACAGGTGAAAGACGACGAGGTCGCGTATGCGCACGCCTCTCGCACCTTCCACCTCGAGTCCAACCCCGGCAATGCACGCGCTCTGACGCAGGCCCACGGCGAGCGTGACGTCTGGTTGAACCCACCTCCCATTCCGCTCACCACAGCGGAAATGGACGGCGTCTACGATCTGCCCTACCAGCGCGCGCCGCACCCGGACTACGGCGACGCGAAGATTCCGGCATGGGAGATGATCCGCTTCTCTGTGAACATCATGCGCGGCTGCTTCGGCGGCTGCACCTTCTGCTCGATCACCGAGCACGAGGGGCGCATCATCCAGAGCCGCTCGGAGCGCTCGATCCTGCGCGAGATCGAGGAAATCCGCGACCGTACGCCAGGCTTCACCGGTGTCATCTCGGATCTCGGCGGCCCGACGGCGAACATGTACCGCATCGCCTGCAAGTCCACGGAAATCGAGAGCGCCTGCCGCAAGCTCTCCTGCGTGTATCCGGACATCTGCGAGAACCTGAACACGGACCATTCCTCGCTGATCTCCCTCTACCGGAAGGCCCGCGCCCTGCCGGGCATCAAGAAAGTGCTGATCGGTTCCGGGTTGCGCTACGACCTCGCGGTCCGCTCGCCGGAGTACGTGAAGGAACTCGTGCAGCACCACGTGGGCGGCTATCTGAAGATCGCGCCGGAGCACACCGAGGAAGGCCCGCTTTCCAAGATGATGAAACCGGGAATCGGCAGCTATGACCGCTTCAAGGAAATGTTTGACCGCTTCTCGAAGGAAGCCGGCAAACAGCAGTACCTGATCCCCTACTTCATCGCCGCACACCCGGGCACCGAGGACGAGGACATGCTGAACCTCGCGCTCTGGCTGAAGAAAAACGGCTTCCGCTTGGACCAGGTACAGACCTTCCTGCCCACGCCCATGGCGATGGCCACGACGATGTACCACACGCGCAAGAACCCGTTGAAACGGGTGAAGCGCGACAGCGAAGAGGTGGAAACCGTGCGGGCACTGAAGACCCGCCGGCTCTACAAGGCCTTCCTGCGCTATCACGACCCCGAGAACTGGCCGCTGCTGCGCGAAGCGCTGAAGCGCATGGGTCGTGCCGATCTGATCGGCAACGGCAAGCGCCATCTCGTGCCATCGTTCCAGCCTGCGGGCACAGGGCAAGCACGCGAAGGCCAACGCCGCACGCCCCCCGGCCAGCATGCACGCGGCGCCGAGGCCGCGCCCGTCGGGCGTGGCACTCGCAGTAATCGCCAGCGCGGGTTCAGGCCATGAAACGGCAGCGTCGGTCGCGGCACCAGTATTCCCGTGTCCCGGCACGGACGCTGGTCTAGACTCGGCCCGTTCCCACCGACCCGGCGCGCGGACCCGCATCGATGGCGCGATTCATCCTCGGACACGCTTTGCGCTCAGTGGGCGACCGCAACCCGCGCGTGCAGCGTGCCCTGTTCCTGCTCGATCATGCCTTTTTCAGCACGCTACTGTGGCTGATCCGCCTGCTCCCACCCGTCCCGGCCGCGCGATTTGGCGCATGGGTGGGCGCCACACTCGGGCCGCGCTTCAAGAAAAGCCGCGCACTGGACGAGAATTTCCGCATCGCCTTGCCGGAACTCGACGCAGACGCGCGCCGCAAGGCCGCCCGTGAGGCATGGGCGAATGCCGGCGCGGTGTTCGCGGAATTCGCGCACCTCGAAGCCATAGCGGACGCGCGCGGAGACGGGCTCGAGGTACGGATCCTCGGTGATATCGCGGCCTTCAGGGACGCCTCCAGACCCGCCATTTTCGTGCTGCCACACCAGGCCAACTGGGAGATGTCCGGCGCCGCGATCGTGCGCCAGGGCGTCCCGCTGACGGCGGTGTACTCACCCCCCACCAACCCCTTGCTGGGGGAGCTGCTTCGCCGCTGGCGGATCCGCATCGGTTGCGAACTCATCGCACGCGACGAGAGCATGCGCCCGATGATCAAGGCACTGTCCTCGGGACGCTCGCTCGGCATCGTCATGGACCGTCGCGTCGACAGCGGCAAGGCTGTCACGTTTTTCGGGCACCCCAAGCCCACCACCCTCGTCCCCGCGCGGCTGGCCATCCGTTATGGCTACGAACTCGTACCCATCCACGTCGAAAGACTCGGCCCGGCCCGATTCCGGGTGAGCTTCCATGAGCCCGTCGCCGTACCTGAAGGGGAAGACGAACTGCAACAGGCGGTTCTCATGACCGAACACCTCCACCGCCTCTTCGAGAGCTGGATCCGCGCCTGCCCCGGCAGCTGGTTCGCCTCGAAACGGATGTGGCCCAAGGAAACCTATTCCGCCGACGGCCCCACGGCCGCCTGAACCAGGAGCGCCACACCATGAGCGACAAACCCGCCGCGCGCCCGGAAGAGCCCTCGATCCGGCTGTTCCGGAACAACCTTCTGGAGGCGCTGACGCACGTTCATCCAGTCG
>CAIXOY010000124.1 GCA_903921135.1 uncultured Gammaproteobacteria bacterium | reverse complement strand
TGGCGCAGTTGTGCCGGGTTGTCTCCCAGCAGCGCGAACAACGAGCGGTATACACGCACCAGAAGCAGTGCGAGTTCACCCTGCTTGCTCTTGGGAGAGAGTTGGCCGCGCTTTATCAGGCGGGCAACGGATGTGCGGTCGATGCCCAGGATCTCGCCGAGTTCCCGCTGCCCGAGCCCGAGATGCTCGGCGGTACGCAGCGTAGCTGTGAGCAGAACGGTGGAAGGGTCGGGCTTTGGGGTGGGCAGCGCGCTCATGTCGGCTCCTCTCAGGCGTGATCGAAACATATGGCATCAGCATCTTAATGGTCAATAAAAGATGCATACGCTACATATTAGCCGCCCGAGTAGCCGGGTTTTGTGATCACGCTGCAGATACAGGCATCGCTGCCGGTGGAATTCCGCGAGCAGATGTTGAAAGGCACGCGCTATGCGCGGCTGGGCGAGCCTTCTGACATTGCCTCTATGGTGGACTGCGTGATGTCGGACGAGGGGGCGTGGATACAGGGGCATGGCCCGCGACCCGCGTCATATGCTTTACGCATCACCTGAACATGGCGCCCCGGCACGCCCTCAGGGCACGACGATCTCCGGCGTCCGGTCCAACCGTCGCGCACGCCTCGCCAGCCGGCGATCATCGAAGCTCACGAACTGACTGCAGCCTGCGCTGCATACCCAGTGCAGTGCGTCTGCGAAATCGAAACCCTGCCGGTGAAGGTCAACGGCGTCCTTTACCGCCTCCCAGCGCTCGACGGTCACATGTGGCATACCCAGCAGGTGCTCGATGGCCTCACAGAACGACTCCCGCTCGACGTCGTAATAGCCCCGCATCACCCACTCGAGTTCCAGAATGACTGTCAGTGGTACGAAAAGGGCGGGTGACTCCAGGATGATCCGCCGCGCGCGCGGCCGTTGGCGCCGCGACTCCGGATCATCCGGATCGTCACAGTAGAACCGGGCGAGGACATTGGTATCGACGGCGATCATGTTGCGCCGCCCCTTTCGCGCTTCACGAGCGTGGCCGCATCGAAGTCAGACAGTCGCCGGGGTTTCCCGCTGCGCTTGACCTTCACGAGGCCGTAACCCGCTGCCGGATCAGAAGGCGTGATACGTCTGTGCACGACGAGACGGATGGTTCCCCCTTCGTCGACGAATTCGACCTGCGTTCCCGGCGTCAGACCGTGGCGTGCGCGGATTTCCGCGGGAATGACGATCTGGCCTTTGGCGGTGAGCGTTGCGGCAGCCATGGGGACGTTCCTTACAGCCGGGACAGCAAGCTATCACACCGCTTACCTGGTAAGCCAACGGATGCTGAATGGCAGGCGCCATGCTTTGCCCGGCGAGCCCTCGAACATCGCCTCGATGGTGGTCTCTTTGACGTCGGACGAGGGCGCGTGGATACAGGGGCAGTCTCTGGGGGTGAATGGGGGGCTTCGTTTTTCTGAGCGAGCCCCGTACGCGGGTGGGACGGTTGTCGCGGGCGTGGCCCGCTCCCACACGGGCTTGTTGCCGGTCGCGGGCATGGCCCCCCTCCTACATCGGGGGGCCTGCCGGGTTACACTCGGGCTCGCCCTCGGGAGCTCTGCATGGCCAGCGATATCCTGCCCTCGCGCTACGGTTTCTTTGCCGGTTGCATCGTCGTCACGGCGGTCGCGGTCGAGCGCTGGCTGCACACGGACCTCGTGTGGTGGCTCGTGCTTGCGCTGCTTGCGGGCGCGCTCAGCGTGGTGGGCGTGGCGGATGTCGCGCAGAAAAGGCAGGCCATCCGCCGCAATTACCCTGTGCTCGCGCACATCCGCTTTTTCCTCGAGTTCATCCGCCCCGAGATCCGCCAGTACTTCCTCGAGGACGACACCACACCGGTGCCGTTTTCCCGCGTGCAGCGCACCATCGTCTACCAGCGCGCGAAGAACGCCGTCGACAAGCGCCCCTTCGGCACGCAGTTGGACGTGTATGAATCCCGCTACGAGTGGATCAACCACTCTCTCGTGCCCGCGCATATCGAAGGCCACGATTTCCGCGTGACCGTGGGCGCTGGTCAGTGCGCCAAGCCCTATTCCGCGTCGGTCTTCAACATCTCGGCGATGAGCTACGGCGCGCTCTCGCCGAACGCGATCCTTGCCTTGAATGCCGGCGCGAAGCGCGGCGGTTTCTATCACGACACGGGTGAGGGCTCGATCTCGACCTTCCACCGCGAGCACGGCGGGGATCTGGTCTGGGAGATCGGCTCGGGCTACTTCGGCTGCCGCAACACCGACGGCAGCTTCAGCCCCGAGCGCTTCGCGGAGAACGCAGCCTCCGACCAGGTGCGCATGATCGAGGTGAAGCTCTCGCAGGGCGCCAAGCCCGGTCACGGCGGCGTGCTGCCGGGCTCCAAGGTGAACGCGGCCATCGCCGAGGCGCGCGGTGTGGCGATTGGCGAGGACTGCATCTCTCCTGCCGCGCATTCGGCCTTTTCCACGCCCTTCGGCTTGCTGGAATTCGTCGCGCAGTTGCGCGAGCTCTCTGGTGGCAAGCCCGTGGGCTTCAAGCTCTCAATAGGTCATCCGTGGGAGTGGTTCGCCATCATCAAGGCGATCATGCAGAGCGGCATCCGCCCGGATTTCATCGTGATCGACGGTGGCGAGGGCGGCACGGGTGCCGCGCCGCAGGAATTCACCGATCATGTGGGCACGCCGCTGCGCGATTCGCTGGTGCTGGCGCAGAACACGCTGGTGGCAGCAGGGCTCAGGCCGCAGATCCGGCTGGCGGCGGCGGGCAAG
>CAIXOY010000123.1 GCA_903921135.1 uncultured Gammaproteobacteria bacterium | reverse complement strand
TCTCCCGCCGCGTTGGCGCAGCCGCTCAGAACCTGACCGAGTAGCCCACCGTGAGCGCCCACTCGGGCGTCTCGTCGGTCAGTCCGAACGATGCGGCAAGATCGACCTGCGCATCGTCGGAGAGCAGGTGTGCCGTGCCGATGTTGAAGTTCACCACATCGCCGCCGTGACTCTCGGCGGCGATCTGCTCGGCCGCCACTTCTGCGAAGACGCGCGAGCAGTCGTTGATCGAATAGCCCACCACCGCGCCCAGGATGCCCGCGGTGAAGCGCTCACCCTGATCGTCCTTGTCCGAAATGACGCCGGGCATGATGCCCAGCGAAAAGTTCTCGCCCAGTTCCCACTCGGCCACTACGCGCAGCGAGGGACGTACGCCGTCGCCACGGAACTCGCTCGAGCCGCTGTCGAGGTCCGCGTGCAGCAACACGCCGATCGAGGGGCCGCTCTCTTCGCTGCCCGGCACGTGCCACTTGAGGCCGACTGCCGTATCCGCAAGACCTGAATTGCTGTCGTTCACGCCGTTGCCGTCGAGATCCTGCGAGAGCAGGCCATCGGTCTCGATGCGGGCTTCGAGGTACTCACCCATGCCGATACGAAGAAGGGTGGGCGTCGACCAGGTCTTCGATTTCACGCCCGCCTGTTTGTCGTTCTCATACGCGACGCTGGTCTCTATCTGCCAGCGCCCTGCGCCTACGGTGTTGCTCGACTCCACGAAGTCGGGGCGGTCGGTGGCGATCGGGTCTGCCATGGCGGCAGTGCTGACGAGACAGAGTGCGGTCAGTGCCGCGCGGTAATGGCTCACGGTGGTACTTCCTGAGGGAGGGTGGGGTGCCCGTGCGGGCAGACTTCCTTAACGTTGGAAAGGGTAGGCCTCACCCTGTACGCACGCAACGAAGAAGGGCTTCACTTTTTCCGCACACGTGCATGGGTCCAGCGCCCCGAGCGGAACCGCCACAGCAGCAGCGCGCTTTTCACCGAGTAGTCTGCAACCAGCGTGGCGTAGATCCATTCGATCGAAAACCCCGCGCGCGACAGCAACCACGCGAGACCGAAGCGCACCACGAAGAGACCCGCCAGCACGTTCAGTAAGGGAAAACGCGTATCTCCCGCGCCGCGCAGCGCGCCGCCGATGCAGAACTCCACGGCCAGCATCGGCAGCACGGCGGTGAAGGCGTAGATCGCCACGACCGTGAGGCGCGCGATCTCCGCGTCCCCGGTGAGCCACAGCGCGACGGGCCCCGCGTTCAGCGCGAGCACGATTCCCGGTACGCCCAGCACGATCACGCAGAGTTTCAGCGCGCGCATCGCGGCGAGCCTCGCGTTCTCGGGTGAGCCTGCGCCGAGCTGCTGCCCCACCAGCACGCTCACCGCCATCGAGAAGCCCACGCCAATCACCATCGCCAGAGAGAGCAGGCTGATGCCGGTGCCGTAAGCCGCGAAGGCCGCCGTGCCGTAACGCCCCGTTATGCCAATGAAGGCGATGACGCCGAACTGCAGCAGCGCCTGCTCCAGAGCCGACGGATAGCCCGTGTACAGCAGCGCGCGCAGCCGTCGTCCGTCGCCGAGGTCCGTCTTCACGGGCCCGAGCACGAGCCGGTGGCGCTTCCAGAGCGCGTAAGCCAAGACGGCCCCCGGCACGTGACCGAGCCCCATGCCGAGCGCGATCCAGCGCACGTGCGGCTCGAGCCCCAGCGGCGGATGCGTCGACCAGCGCCACGCCAGCAGCAACCAGCCTGCGTTAATCAGCAGCGCGAGCATCACGGGTGTGCGTACATCACCCGCAGAGCGAAGTCCGACGGTGAGCACCAGGCAGAACGCCATCGGCGCGAAGAACATCGAGAGCCAGCGCGAGTAGCCCACTGCCTCCGCGTTGGCCTCGGCCGCCAATCCGAAGGCATCGATCAATGCTGGCACCGCGGCGGCAGACAACACTGACAGCAGGGCGCCCAGTGCCAGCGCCATCAGCAGCGAGAGCTGCAGCAGTCGCGAGGCCTCCTCGCGCTGACCCGCGCCCCAGGCGTTTGATACGAGCGCGAGCGTGCCCGCGCTGATGCCAGCACAGAGGGCGATGAACACGTTGTAGAGACGAGTGCCGGCGTTGACTGCCGCGACAGCGTCGGGGCCCAGCGCCGAGGCAAATCGGATCATCACGAGGCCCATGATGGTGGCCATCAGGAAGACGGCGCTGGAGGGCAGCGCGAGGCGCAGGATCGCCCTGACAGACACGGCCGACGCCTGGCCGCCGGCGGCGGGGTCGGGTGTCGGCATCCTGTGGGTCTCCGGAGGGGATGCGCGCCAGCATAGCCTCGGGCCTTTGCTACCGCAGCCGTGGCGGGTGGTATTCCTGAGGGAGCTCGACTGCGGTTTGCGTAGCCTCCACGTAGTCCGGCTACGAATAATTGCTCCGGAGAGCGTGGCTGCGTAGGATTTGCGTGTTCTCGATGCCTCCCACCCAGCGCTGGAGACGCCCATGTCCGATCTTCCCCTGCCCCAGACCATGCCGCGGTTGTTGGCCCAGGCGGCCATGGTGCATGCAGACAAGCCCTACATACGGGACGGCGAGCGCTCCATGGATTTCCTCCAGCTGGACGCGAGCCGTCGGCGCGTGGCGCGCGCCATGCTGGCTCACGGCGTTCGCCACGGTGATCGTGTGGCGATCTGGGCGCCCAATCGTCTCGAGTGGATCCTTGCTGCCACGGGCGCGCAGAGCATCGGCGCCATCATGGTGCCGCTGAACACGCGTTTGAAGGGTGCCGAGGCGGCCTACATCCTGAACCGCAGCGGCGCGCGGCTGCTGTTCACCGTGCCCAATTTCGCGGGTAACGACTACCCCGCGATGCTGGCCGAGCAATCCCTGCCGGCATTGGAGCGCACCGTGCTGCTCGGCGAGGCGGGCTGGGAGGATTTCCTCGCCGTCGCCGATGCCGTGGAGCCCGCCGCACTGGAGGCGGCCGAAGCTGCCGTAAAACCCGATGACACGCTGGATCTGATGTTCACCTCGGGCACCACCGGCAAGCCCAAGGGCGTGATGACCTCACATGCGCAGAACATCCGCGTTTTCGACACGTGGAGCCGCACGGTGGGGTTGCGCGCCGAAGACAATTACCTGGTGATCAACCCCTTCTTCCACACCTTTGGCTACAAGGCGGGGTGGCTTGCCTCGCTGATTCGCGGCGCGCGGATCTTCCCGGTGCCGGCCTTCGATGTGCTGGAGGTGTTGCGCTGCATACAGTTCGATCGCATCACGATGCTGCCGGGGCCGCCCACCGTCTACCAGACGCTGCTCGCGCACCCCGACCGTACGAGCTATGACCTCTCCTCGCTGCGGCTCGCCGTGACGGGCGCGGCTTCGGTGCCGGTGGAGCTGATACGCCGCATGCGCAGCGAACTCGGCTTCCAGACCGTACTCACCGCCTACGGCCTGACCGAAACCTGCGGCGTCGTCACCATCACTGCCGCCTCCGATGAGCCCGAGCTGATCGCCACCACTGCCGGTCGCGCCATGCCCGGCGTGGAGGTGGAGTGCGTCACGCCTTCGGGTCAGGTCGTGCCTCCCGGCGAGCCCGGCGAGGTGCGTGTGCGCGGCTACAACGTGATGCAGGGTTACTTCGACGATGCCGCTGCCACTGCCGAGACCATCACGGCCGAGGGCTGGCTGATGACCGGTGATATCGGCGTGATGAACGAGGCCGGGTATCTGCGCATCACCGATCGCATCAAGGACATGTTCATCGTCGGCGGCTTCAACGTGTACCCGGCCGAGATCGAGAACCTGCTCTGCTCGCTGAACGGCGTGGCGCAGGCAGCGGTGATCGGCGTGCCCGACGAGCGCATGGGCGAGATTGCCAAGGCCTTCATCGTGCGTCGGCCCGGCAGCGAGTTGAGCGCCGAGGACGTGATCGCCTGGTCGCGCAGGAACATGGC
>CAIXOY010000122.1 GCA_903921135.1 uncultured Gammaproteobacteria bacterium | reverse complement strand
CGGCGGCCAAGCTGCGCGAGGCGATGGACCATGCGCTGGAGGACGCGGCACTGCGTGTTTATGGCAACGCCGAGGGCGCGTACGGCTCCAACGTGAACAATCTCGTCGAAAGCAGCCGCTGGAGCGACGAGGACGAACTCGCCGAGACCTACACGCGCCGCAAGGGCTTTGCCTACGGACGGGGAGGGCGCGCGGTGCAGCAGTCCAAGCTGCTGCAGAGCGTGCTCGCGGACGTACAGCTCACCTACCAGAACCTGGAATCGGTGGAGCTGGGCATCACCACCATCGACAACTACTTCGACACGCTGGGCGGCATCACGCAGGCCGTGAAAGTGGCGAAGGGCGGGCAGACCCCACCGGTGTACATCGGTGACCAGACGCGTGGCGACGGGACCGTGCGCTCGCTGAAGGAGCAGGTCGCGCTCGAGACCCGCAGCCGCATGCTGAACCCGAAGTGGTACGAGGGCATGCTGGAGCACGGCTACGAGGGTGTGCGCCAGATCGAACAGCACCTCACCAACACCATGGGCTGGTCGGCCACCACGGGGCAGGTGCAGCCCTGGGTTTACAAGCAGCTCACTGACACTTTCATGCTGGACCCCGCCATGCGCGAGCGCCTGGCAGCGCTGAACCCCACGGCGTCCGCGCGCGTGGTGAACCGTCTGCTCGAGGCCTCCGATCGCGCCTACTGGAAACCCGACGACGACACGCTCGCGGCGCTGCGCCGTGCGAGTGAGGAACTCGAAGACCGGCTGGAAGGCGTCTACGAGGGCGCCGCAGCCTGAGGCTGTTATCCTCGGCGTTCTTCAGTCGCGCCGGGAAAATCCCATGAAATCCCATACCGGCGGATGCCATTGCGGCGCCGTCAGATTCCGCTTCGACGCCCCTGCCCGTGTGCTCGCGCACGAGTGCAATTGCTCGATCTGCGCGAAGAGCGGTTACCTGCACCTGATTGTGCCTGCGGCGCGCTTCAGCCTGCTCTCCGGCAGCGAAAGCCTGCGCGAGTACCGCTTCGGTAGCGGTGCCGCACGGCATCTCTTCTGCAGCCGCTGCGGCATCAAGTCCTTCTACGTTCCGCGCTCCAATCCTGACGGCTACAGCATCAACCTGCGCTGTGTGGACGAGGGCAGCCTCGAGGCCATCGAGGTGGAAGCCTTCGATGGCCGCAACTGGGAGCGGAACGCGGCATCCCTCGCGCATCTCTCCGTCGAGTGATGCGCCGAGGGGGCACCTTCAGCGCTGGCGGTGGATCTCGGCGCTGAGGAAGGCCGTCATGTTGAAGATTCCCCGCGGCGAGACCGAGGGAATCACCACGTGCGCGGGCTTGGTGAAGCCCGAGAACAGCGGCCCGATCAGCAGCGCGTCGGTGAGAGCACGGATCACGCCGAGCGCGATATTGGCCGCGTCCAGGCCCGGCATGATCAGGAGATTCGCCGCGCCCGTGAGGTTTGCGCCCGGGTAGATGGTCTTGCGCAGGGCCTCGTTCATGGCGGTGTAGGCGTGCATCTCGCCGTCCACTTCCACGCCTGGCAGGCTCTCGCGCAGGATCCGCGAGGCCTCGCGCATGCGCAGCGCCGAGCTGTGCATCGAGGTGCCGAAGTTCGAATGCGCGAGCAGCGCGACCTTTGGCGTCACGCCGAAGTGCCGCACCATCTCGATGCTCGCACGCGTTGTGGCCACGATCTGCTCGACGGTGGGTTCGGGCGTGAGGAAGGCATCTGCCAGGAACAGCGGGCCGCTGGGCAGCAGCAGCGCGCAGAGCGAGGAGACGTGTGCTTCCGGGTCTGCCGGGCCGAACATCCCGCGCACGGTCTTCAGGTGTTCGCTGAACACGCCCACCTTGCCGCAGATCATGCCGTCTGCTTCGCCGAGCGCGACCAGTGTGGCGGCCAGCGCGGTAGCGTTGCCGCGCATCGCCGTGCGAGCGGCGGGCACAGACACGCCGCGCCGTCCCACGCTCTGGTGGTAGCACTCCCAGTAGCGCGGGTTCGCGTCGGCCTGTTCCGGGTCCACCACCAGCACATCGGTGCCGATCGCGAGCTTCATGCTGAGGCGCGTCATCTGCTCGCGGATCTCGGCCTCGCGCCCGATCAGGATCGGCTGCGCCACGCCCTCATCCACCACCGACTGCACGGCGAGCAGCACGTCCTCGTTCTCGCCCTCGGCAAAAGCGATGCGCGCCTTGTGTTGCCGGGCGATGTCGATGAAGGGCTGCATGAAGAGCCCCGACCGGTTCACGAACTCGCTCAGTTTGAGGCGATAGGCTTCGAGATCCGCGACCGGCCGCGTGGCCACGCCGCTTGCCATGGCGGCCTTCACCACCGCGAGCGGCACATCGACGATCAGGCGCGGGTCGAAGGGTTTGGGGATCAGGTATTCGCGGCCGAAAATGAGAGTCTCACCCGCATAGGCCTGCGCCACTTCGCTCGGCACTTCCTTCTCGGCGAGGCCGGCGATGGCCTCGACGCAGGCGGCTTTCATCGCGTCGTTGATGATGGTCGCGCCGCAGTCGAGCGCGCCGCGGAAGATGAACGGGAAGCAGAGGACGTTGTTCACCTGGTTCGGGTAGTCGGAGCGGCCTGTTGCCAGGATCGCGTCGGGACGAACGGCGAGGGCTTCCTCGGGCATGATCTCCGGCGTGGGGTTGGCCATCGCGAGGATCAGCGGATCGCGCGCCATTTTCTTCACGGACTCGGGCTTCAGCACACCCGGCCCGGAGAGACCCATGAAGATGTCCGCGCCGTCCATCGCCTCATCCAGCGTGCGCAGCGCGGTCTCGCGGGCGTACTTCAACTTCCAGGGATTCATGCCCTCGGTGCGGCCGGCGTAGACCACGCCCGAGCGGTCCACCAGCGTCACGTTCTCGGGCTTGAGGCCCATCGTGACGAGGAGATCGACGCAGGCGATGCTCGCCGCGCCGCTGCCCGAGACCACCATCGTCACCTCGTCCATGCGCTTGCCGACGATGCGCAGGCCGTTGAAGATCGCCGCGCCCGCCACGATGGCGGTGCCGTGCTGGTCATCGTGGAAGACCGGGATCTTCATGCGCTCGCGGAGTTTCTGCTCGACGATGAAGCACTCGGGTGCCTTGATGTCCTCGAGGTTGATGCCGCCGAAGGTGGGCTCCAGCGAGGCGATGATGTCGACCAGTTTGTCGGTGTCTTTCTCGGCGATCTCGATGTCGAAGACGTCGATGTTCGCGAATTTCTAGAAGAGCACGGCCTTGCCTTCCATCACCGGCTTGCCCGCGAGGGGCCCGATGTCGCCCAAGCCCAGCACGGCGGTGCCGATGGTGACCACCGCCACGAGGTTGCCGCGCGAGGTCACGGCGGCAGCG
>CAIXOY010000121.1 GCA_903921135.1 uncultured Gammaproteobacteria bacterium | reverse complement strand
CAGCGCCGGCAACGGCCAGGGCGTGATCACGCCCGGCTGCAGCGCGAGAACGGCAGAGGCCACTCCCGCCGCCAGCGTGGCGCCTGCGCCGATCGCAAAGGCGACGTTGACGCGTCCGCGCCGTGCGGCCTCGGCAGCGGCCGCGAGCACCAGCCCCAGCACGCACCACGCGCCAAAGAAGGGCAAACGCTGCAGGCCACGGCCGTGGAGCAGGTTGTCGATAACGGCGCCGATCATCATGACACCTGGGTAGTCCGCACCGATGGGCGTGGGCTTCAGATCGCGCAGGCCGCTCGCGCTGGTGCCGACCAGCACGATGCGACCGGCGAAGAAGTTCTCGGGCAGGCGGCGGTTGCCCAGCACGAAATCGTCGTAGATGTCGGCGTAGGAGAAACGCGCATAGGGCGCGACGCCGCCCGCAGGCCAGTCGATCAGCAGGCTGTCTGCGTCCGGCAGTGCCGCACCCAGATCACGCGCCACACGCGCCGGGAGAGAGGGCCAACGCCAACCCTGGATATCGCGGTAGAGGTCGTAGGAGCGCCCGATACCATCGGCATCGGCGGCATAGTTCACGGGACCGGTGCGCCACGCGGCGGCCGGCACGGCGAGCGGCAGTTGCAGCCAGCTGCGTGCGTCCGCGCGCGCAGCGGGGCCCTGCTCCAGACCGGACTGCGGCGGGTAGCTTGCGAGCAGCGGCGGCGAGACACCCTCGGCACTGCCCAGCTCCAGAGATGCGAGGTAGGCGATGCTGCTGCCGGAGAGCACCTCGCCGAACCAGCGGTCGTCGTCCGGGCGCAGGGTGTCGGGATCGGCGAAGAAGACGTCGAAGACCACGGCGCGCGGCTTCTGCGCGAGCAAGGCCTCCAGCAGGCCCGCGTGCACGGAGCGCGGCCACGGCCATTTGCCCGCGACAGGGATCATGGCTTGAAGGCTGGCCTGATCGATATCGAGCAGCACGATCGAGGTGTCGGCGGGCGTGCCGGCGGCGCGCCAGCGGATCAGCTGATCGCCCCAGGCGCTGTCCAGGCGCTGCGCCACGGGCGCGGCGGCAAGCAGCAGGTACCCCAGCCAGCAGCCTAGCGCCACCAGCCAGTACCAGCGGCCATCCTTGCCCACGGACGCGAATGACACCAAGGGCTCTCCACTGCGGGGCTTCGGGCCGGATTATGCCCTGCTTCGGATACACTCGCAGCCGCTCATCCTTCGGAGAGACACCATGCACCGGCATGCTTCATGCGCACTGATGCTGGCCAGCGTCCTGCTGCTGGCCGCCTGCGGCGGGAAAGACGGGGATCAGGTCGTGGCGCCCGCTGCCACACCGGCGCCTGCCGTGAGCAGCACGCCGGCCGCACCGCCGCGCGTGCTGCTGTTCGGCGATCTGCACATCCACACCAGCCTCTCTGCAGACGCGTTCAGCACAGGCGTGCGCGCGCTGCCCGATGAGGCCTACCGCTACGCCAAGGGCGAGGAGATCCAGCACGGCGCGGGCTATCCGACCCGCCTGAAGCGTGCGCTCGATTTCGCGGCCGTGACCGAGCATGCAGAGTATCTGGGTTCCATGCGCGAGTTCCTGAACCCGCAGAGCGAGCTCTCAAAACTTCCCCTTGCAACGCTCTTCGCCAGCTCCGATCCCGCGGACGCCTTCAAGGCGCTGATGGCAATCGCAGCGGATGCCTCTGAAGACGGCAAACTCGAGAAGATGCTCGACCTCCCCGAGGTGGGCAGCGCCGCATGGAAACAGGTGATCGATGCTGCCGAGCGGCACAACGAACCGGGGCGTTTCAGCACGCTGATCGGCTACGAGTGGACCAGCACGCCGGACGAAATCAACCTGCACCGCAACGTGATCTTCCGCACCTCGGCCGTACCGCCCCTGCCCTTCTCGCGGCTCGATTCCGAAAAACCCGAAGACCTCTGGGCCTTCCTCGACGCACAACGCGCCAAGGGCATCGAGGGCATGGCGATTCCCCACAACTCCAACGCGAGCGACGGGCGCATGTTCGCGCGCACCACCTCCGACGGCGCGCCCGTGGACGCAGCCTGGGCCCGCACACGTCTGCTGAACGAGCCCGTGGTCGAGATGGTGCAGATCAAGGGCCAGTCGGAAGCGCACCCGCTGCTTTCGGCCGAGGACGAGTTCGCGGACTTCGAACTCTGGAACGCGCGCATGTCGGGCAAGGCGATGCCCCCGCCCTCGCAGCCGGCCGGCAGCTATGTGCGCGACGCCCTGAAAACCGGGCTCGCAATCGGTGCGGAGACGGGCGTGAACCCCTACCGCTTCGCGATGATCGGCTCCTCGGATTCACACAACGCGAGTTCGCCGGTGGAGGAAGACAACTACCACGGCAAGCTCGCGCGCCTGGACGGCACGCCGAAGCAACGCCTCGAACGCCTCGCGAAAAACGCGGCCGCAGTCGCCGCGGGCGTGGGCACGGCCTACAGCGCGGCAGGGCTTGCTGCCGTGTGGGCCGAAGAGAACCGCCGCGAGTCCATCTATGACGCGCTGCGCCGGCGCGAGACCTACGCCACCTCCGGCCCGCGGATCGCGCTGCGTGTCTTCGCGGGCTGGGAGTTTGCGCCCTCGCTCACCGAGGAGACGGACTTCGTCGACCGCGGCTATGCGGGCGGCGTGCCGATGGGCGGCGACCTGCCGGCAGCGCCCACAGGCGCCAAGGCACCGCGCATCGCCATCGCCGCGAGCCGCGATCCGCAGGGCGCGAACCTCGACCGCGTGCAGGTGGTCAAAGGCTGGCTCGATGCCGAGGGCAACACGCACGAGTCCATCCACGACGTCGCATGGTCCCCCGGGCGCGAGCCCGACGCCGCAGGCAAGCTGCCGCCGGTGGGCAACACCGTGGACGTGGCGAAGGCAAGCTACGGCAATGACATCGGCGCCGCGGAATTGCACGCGGTATGGGAGGACCCGGATTTCGATCGGGCACAGGCCGCGTTCTGGTACGTGCGTGTGCTGGAAATTCCCACGCCGCGCTGGTCCACCTATGACGCGAAAACGGTAGGTGTGCCGGCACCGGCGCCCGCAACCATCCAGGAGCGCGCCTGGTCCTCTCCCATCTGGTATCAGCCGTCCGCACCATGAACACGAGCCTGCGTTTCGACAACCGCTTCGTCAGCGAACTCCCGGGCGACCCGGAAGAGAGCCCGCGCCTGCGACAGGTGCGCGGCGCGCTGTGGTCGCGCGTGCTGCCCACGCCGGTGGCGGCGCCGCGTGTGCTCGCGTGGTCGCCGGAATGCGCGGCGCTGCTGGGGCTCGGCGAGGAAGACGTGCAGGCCCCGTGGTTCGCCCAAGTGTTCGGTGGCAACCGCCAGATGCCGGGTATGGAGCCTTATGCCGCGAATTACGGCGGTCACCAGTTCGGCAACTGGGCGGGGCAGCTGGGTGATGGCCGCGCCATCCTGCTGGGCGAAACGGTCAACGCGCAGGGTGAACGCTGGGAACTGCAGCTGAAGGGCGCGGGCCCCACGCCCTATTCGCGCGGAGCGGACGGCCGCGCGGTGCTGCGCTCGTCACTCCGGGAATTCCTGTGCAGCGAGGCCATGCACCACTTGGGCGTACCCACCACGCGCGCGCTCTCGCTGGTCGCCACGGGTGACGGCGTGATGCGCGACATGTTCTACGACGGCCGCCCGCGCGAGGAGCCCGGCGCCATCGTCTGCCGCGTGGCGCCCTCGTTCATCCGCTTCGGGAATTTCGAGCTGCCCGCCGCGCGCGGCGAGGTGGAGCTGCTGCAGAAACTGGTCGACTTCACGATCGCGCGGGATTTCCCGCATCTGGCCGCGCTGCCCGAGACAGAGCGGCGCATTGCCTGGTTCCGCGAGGTCTGCGAACGCACGGCAACGATGGTGGCGCACTGGATGCGCGTGGGCTTCGTGCACGGCGTGATGAACACCGACAACCTCTCGATCCTCGGGCTCACCATCGACTACGGCCCCTACGGCTGGATCGACAACCTCGACCCGGACTGGACCCCCAACACCACCGACGCCGGCGGGCGCCGCTACCGCTTCGGGCACCAGGCGCGCATCGCGCACTGGAACCTCGCGCAGCTCGCCAACGCGCTGGTGCCCGTGATGCAGGACACCGGCCCGCTGGAAGAAGGCCTGCAACACTACGTGCAGACGTTCCTCGGTGCGGAGCGCGCACACAACGCGGCCAAGCTCGGCCTGCGCGGCGCGCTCGCGCAAGAAGACACGCTGATGCGCGATCTCTTCGGGCTGCTGCACGCGGCCGAGACGGACATGACGATTTTCTTCCGCGCGCTTGCCGGCCTCGACCTGAACGCACCCGCTCTCGCGCTGTTCGACGCAGCGTTCTACGACCCGGCCAAACGTGACGCCCAGGCCCCGCTGTTCGAACAGTGGCTCGAACGCTACGCAGCGCGGGTGCGCGAGGAGGCGCTGGATCCCGCAGAGCGGGTGCGCCGCATGAACGCCGCCAACCCCTGCTACGTGCCGCGCAATTACCTCGCGCAGCAGGCGATCGACAGCGCCGAAGCCGGGGACATGGCGCCGCTGCACGCGCTGCACGACGTGCTGCGTCACCCCTACACCGAACAGCCCGGCCGCGAGGCCTTCGCCGCGCGCCGCCCGGACTGGGCCCGCAACCGCGCCGGCTGCTCGATGCTCTCCTGCAGTTCCTGAGGCCCGCATGCCGCGCCTTCCCTCGCTGCTGCTGAACCTCGCGCACACGCTGGATCATCTGTTCCTGCTGATCTTCGCCACCGCCGTCGCGGCCATCGCGCAGGACTTCGGTGTGGCGCGCTGGGAAGACCTGATGCCCTGCGCCACCGGTGCCTTCGTGATGTTCGGCCTGGGCTCGGTGCCGGCGGGGCGTCTGGGCGATCTCTGGGGACGCCGGCGCATGATGCTGGTGTTCTTCTTCGGTATAGGGCTCTCGTCCTGCGCGGTGGCGCTCACGCAGAGCCCGCTGCAGATCAGCATCGCGCTCGGCGTGCTGGGCGCCTTTTCCGCGATCTACCACCCGGTGGGCATTCCCATGCTCGTGCGCGGTGCTGCGCGCCCCGGTGCGGTGATCGGTGTGAACGGGCTCGCGGGGAATCTCGGCATCGCGCTCGCTGCGCTGTCCACGGGCCTGCTGGTGGAACACGCAGGCTGGCGGGCGGCCTTTGTGGTGCCGGGTCTGATCGCCATCGCGGCGGGCGTGCTCTTCGCGTTCACGGCGCCCGCAGAAACATCGGCACCGGCATTCCGCCCGGGAGGCACCGGTCTGCGCCTGCCGCCTGCGCTGGCGAGGCGCACCTTCGGCGTGATGGTGGCCAGCGCCTCGCTTGGCAGCCTGCTGTTCAACGTCACGACCAACGGCAACACCCAGCTCCTCACCGAACGGCTGCAGGGCATCGTGAGCGACCCCGGCACGCTCGGCCTCGTGCTGGCTGTGGTCTACGCGGTCGCGGCCTGCACGCAGGTGGTGGTAGGAAGGCTGATCGACCGCGTGCCGATGAAACCGCTGTTCCTCGCCATCGTCAGCGCGCAAGTGCTGGTGTTCCTGCTGGCGGCACAGGCGAGCGGCTGGCTCTGGGTACTCGCCGTCACTGCCTGCATGATCTCGATCTTCGGCGCCATTCCCTTCAACGACGCGATGGTGGTGCGCTACATCGACGACGCCATGCGCTCGCGCGTGAGCGGCATGCGACTCGCCATTTCCTTCAGCGTGGGCTCGGCTGCGGTGTGGGCGCTGGGGCCGGTAGTGAAGACCCACGGCTTCGACCAGTTGCAGCTCTCGCTGGCAGGCGTGGCGATGCTGACCTTGCTGGTCGTGAGCTGGTTGCCGGGGGAAGGGGAACTGGCGGCGGCTCGCGCCTGAGGGATCGGTTCCGGCGGACGGAGCGCCGGATCACGCCGCGCGAACGCTCTCTTGCAGTTGCAGGGCCAGCGTCCGCGCGCCGGCAAAATCGAAGATGTCCACGGCGGCGCTCAGGCAAGCCAGTGGCTCTTTCCCCACGGCGCGGCGGAGCGGCTCTGCGTTGGCGCGCAACACGCTGGCGGCGCGCATATCGTCAACCGCGAGCAAGCCATCGAGGTCCCCGAGGATGGCCAGCGCTTCGGCGCGCACATCGGGAGACACAGGCTCGATCGGCATGGTCAAGACCGATCCGGGTGGCTTAGCGGGAGCAGGAAGCGGCATACCGGTGTCCGCAGGCCGCGCGAGGTGCGCCGTGAACCAGAACCGGCTGCCTGCGGGTGTACTGTCGACCCCGGCCTCGCCGCCCAGCAGGGAGGCGAGACTCCGTGCGGAAGAAAGGCCGAGCCCCACACCCCCGTGTCGACGAGTGAGAGAGGCATCGCCCTGCT
>CAIXOY010000120.1 GCA_903921135.1 uncultured Gammaproteobacteria bacterium | reverse complement strand
GCGCGGTTGGCACGCACGAGTTCCTCGCGGCCACCACCCTGTATATCGATGTGGTTCAGCGGGCGCGGCGGCGCGTGCGTGAACAGTTGCTCCGCCGCATCCAGGCTGTCGAAGACCCGCTCGACCATCCGGTCATGGAGTTCCGCGGCAACGGCGGCACGAAGAGCGGCGTCGCCCGCAGGCAGGCCTTCGATGCGGTACACGATGCCCCGCTCGAGCCGTGACACGGCCGTAAGCCCGCAATTGCGCGCGATGTCGGTAGCCTTGCTCGACCACGGCGAGAGCGTGCCGGGGCGCGGCACGACGAGGAAGAACTCACCCGCATCACCCTCGGCCGCGCGACGCGGGCCGTATTGCAGCAAGCGCTCCAGCACCTGAAGGGAGGCCTCGTCCAGCGCCTCGGACACTTCGGCGAAATGCACGAACTGTGTATGGACCGCGGTGATACCCGCATGCAAGGCCTGCAGCCGCGCGAGTAGCCGCTGCACGCGGAAACCCGACAGGGCGGGCGCGCCCGCGAGCGTAAGGACACGGGACGCAAGGGCTGCGGATGGCGTGGTCATCGTGGGCTTCGGCAAGAGCGGATGGGCGCGATTCTATCCGAAGCCACCGGCCCGGTCAGGCGTTCACCGGGACGCAATTGCGGCATTCGTGCGTCGGCAAATCAATCGCTTGCGAGCGAAGGGGAGCGCGTTTTCTGCTCCCTGTTCCTGCCAACTAGTGCCGGACTGGGGGGTGCGCCGGGCCACAGCCGGTGCGTAAACTCCGGCTCTGCCACGTACAGCAAGAGTGTGAAGGATGCTCCTCACCTCCCCTACTGGAACGCTGGAAGCCGGCCCGACGGTGCGCAGCAGGATGTTGCGGGTGTTCGTTTCGGGCGTGCTCCTGACACTGGTGCTCGCGTGCCCCCACGCCAGCCAGCCGACGGATACGGGCTTCTCACTTCCGCATGATGCACTCGCTCGCGTCCGCGCGAGCGGCAAGCTCCGCGCCGTGAGCCGCGTGAACCCGGCCACATTTGTCGTCGACCGTTACGGGCCGGCAGGCATCGAGTACGAACTCGCGCGGGATTTCGCCGCGAGCCTCGGCGTGGAACTCGAAATGATCCCCGCCGCCACCATCGGTGAAGCCTACGCGGCGCTCGATGCAGGCCGCGCCGACATCGCCGCCTCCGGACTCACGGAGCGCCGGCTCGCAGAGCGTCCCTACACCTACAGCTCCTCTTACCTCGGCGTGAGCCAGCAGGTGGTTTTCCGGGCAGGCACCCGCAAACCCGGCTCGCTCGCAGACATCGTGGGCGCGAGGGTGATGGTGTTGGCGCAAAGCAGCTCGGCAGATGCGCTGCGTCGTGCCCAGGCCTCGCTCCCGGGGCTTGGCTGGATGGAGTCCACGCAAACCGACACCGCGGACCTGCTGCGTCGCCTGACCGAGGGCGGGATCGACTACGCGGTGGTGAAATCACACGAGTTCTACATGCACGCGGGACTGTTCCCCGCGCTCGATGTGGCCTTCGAACTGCCCGAAGCGGAACAGCTGGCATGGGCCATGTCGGATACGCCTCAAAACCTGCAACTCTTCGATGCGATGCAGGGCTTCCTCTCACGGAGCGAGCACGACGGCGAACTCGACCTCCTGCGCGAGCGCTTCTTCGGCTACCTGCCGGAAATCAACCGCAAGGCACTCCGCGCCTTCGCGGCGCGCGCGGAAAAACAACTCCCGAGACTCCAACCCCTGATGCAGCGCATCGCATCCGAGGAAGGGATCGACTGGCACCTGCTGGCTGCGATGAGTTACCAGGAGTCGCACTGGAACCCGGGCGCGGTGTCGCGCAAGGGCGCTGCGGGCATGATGATGCTGACGCCGGAGGCGGCCTCGGAGGTAGGCGTGCGCGACCGCCGCAACATGGAGCAGAGCCTGCGCGGCGGCGCGCGCTATTTCCGCAAGCTGATGGACGAGCTCGACGGCGACATCAGCCCCGCCGACCGCGAGCTTTTCGCACTGGCTGCCTACAACATGGGGCCGGCGCATCTGGCCGACGCCCGCAAACTCGCAGGCCTGAGGGCCAAGAACCCGGATCTGTGGTCGGATGTGGAAGACCAGTTGCCTCTGCTGGCCAAGCGCGAATGGCACGTGCACACGGAATACGGCTACGCGCGCGGTCTGGAGACGGCGAGCTTCGTGAACGGTGTGCGCCAGTACCACCGCTTCCTGGAGCATCACGAAGACCCGGCGGGGCTCTTCGCCCTCACAACGCGGGAACCCACGCCCCGCGCATCAGGCAGCTGATCCGGCCAACCGCCTGCCCCTGAAAAAGGCCTGCATCATCGCGGCGGCCTCTTCGGCCAGAGGGCCCTCCTCCCACCGGACCCGGTGGTTCAGGAACGGTGCATCCAGCAACTGCAGATTGCTCACCACCACCCCGGCCTTCGGCTCGCGCGCTGCGAACACCAGACGCTCGACGCGCGCATGCACCAGGGCTCCCGCGCACATCGCGCAGGGCTCGATGCTCACGTAGAGCGTGGATCCGGGCAGACGGTAATTGCCCGCCGCCGCAGAGGCCGATCGCAGCGCGCAGACTTCCGCGTGAGCGGTGGGGTCGTTGCCCGACAGAGGACTATTGCCACCCTCGCCGAGCACTTCGCCGGCACGCACCAGCACCGCACCCACCGGCACCTCGCCGGCCAGTGCCGCCGCCTGCGCGAGGCCGAGCGCGCGGCGCATCCAGTGGATGTCTTCTTCGAGTGACACGGTGTTTCCTTTGCGCACGATGAGGCGGCAGCGGCTACGGTAGGCGATGCGTACAGCGCGCGCCAGCCCGCAGGCCAGCACCCCTGCACCCGCACGGAGGACCTGACTACAATCCCACGCGAGCCATGACAACCGCCGGAGATACCGTATGAGCGACAAGGCAGCACAGCGACTGCTAGAAGGCCGCGCCTGGGACGATTTCTGCGAGCAGATCCGCCGCGCCGGCCACATGGTGAACCGCTTCGGCGATACGGCAAACGCACTCGACCGCACCGAGTGGTACCGCTTCATGACGCGCCTGATGCGCAACGGCTTCGAGCGCTTCATGGAGAATTGCGAGCCCGACCGCCCGCGCCTGCGCGACGCGCCGTGGCGCCAGGGCATGAACTTCCAGTCACCCGACCAGGACCACCTGCTCGCGGAATTCGTCGACGGCAGCCACGACTACCGCATCATCGGCAACCGCGGCACCATCCCCTACTTCGTGATGGCCTCGTGGACGGCACGCCAGCCCGCAGACCTGGGCGAGCGTGACTGGGCGGATGCAGGCACGGGCGGGCTGGGGGAATTCGACCCGGCGATGCTGCGCACCACCGGCTTCCTGCAGAGCGATCTGATCCACTTCGACGACGACGGCAATTTCGAGGTCATCGTCAGCCGCGAGAAACCGGCCAACGGCAAGGACTGGCTGCCGATCACCGCAGACTGCGTCGGCATCCTCGTACGCACCGTCTATCACCGCCGCGAAGAGACCGAAGCGCCGCGCATGCGCATCGAGCGGCTCGATGGCGCGCTCCCGCGCCCGCTGCGCCCTGATGAGGTAAGCGCCTCGCTCGCCAAGAGCGCACAACTGGTACTGGGTTATGCCGAGCTCGTGCGCAGCTGGTGGCAAGACAACCTCGGCAAACGCCCCAACCGCATCCGATTCAGCCGCGCGGTCTATCTCTCGAACGGCGGTGTGCCCGATCGCCACCACGGCTTCGGCACCTGGGAGCGCAGCGAAGACGAGGCACTCGTGCTGTCTTTCACGCCAACGCCCTGCGATTACTGGATTTTCCAGCTCTGCAACATCTGGCAGGAAAACCTCGACAACTACGAAGACGGCAATGGCTACGTCCAGAAGTACCGCGCCACCTACGAAAACGACGGCTCGGTGCGCATCATCATCGCCGAGCAGGATCCGGGCGTTGGCGGCAACTGGATCAGCCCTCTCGCGCACGTGCACGGAGGCATGAGCCTGCGCCTCATCAAGACAGAGGGCGAGCCGCCTGCGGTGAGGCTGCACCGCCTTCCGCTCGCGAGGCTGAAGGCAGAAGGGCTCGCCGCGCTCGCTGCGTTGCCCGCAATCACCAGTGGCGAAATAGAGGACTGAGGGAAACACCATGAGCAGCAACCAGAGCACATTCGATTTCAGCGGTGCGCGCGTTCTCGTGACGGGAGGCACCAGCGGCATCGGCGCGGGGATCGCGGCCGCTTACCGGGCAGCCGGTGCAAGCGTGACCATCACCGGTACGCGCTCAAGCACAGCGGATTACGCCGAGGACCTCTCCGGCTACACCTACCTGCAGCTCGACGTCGAAAACATGGAGCAGGTCGATGCCGTCGCGCGTGCACAGACGCAGATCGACATCCTGGTGAACAACGCCGGCATCGCGCTGCCCAGCACGGGGCTGGACGAATGGGATCCGGAGGTATTCACGCGTGCCGTGAACATCCACCTCGTCTCGGGCTTCCGCATGGCTCGCGGCTGCCGCGATGCACTCGCACGGAGCACGCTCGCAGGCGGCGCCTCGGTGATCGGTATCGGCTCGATGAGTTCGTATTTCGGCATCGGCATCGTGCCGGGTTACGGCGCGGCGAAAACGGGTTTGCTGGGCATCACCCGCGCCATGGCGGCCGAGTGGGGCCCTCAAGGCATCCGTGCCAACGCCGTGGCGGTGGGCATGTGCGCCAGTCGCATGACGGCGGCCTCGCTGGCCAACCCTGCATGGAGTGCACCCACGCTGGCGCGCACGCCGCTCGGCCGTCACGGCGTGCCCGAGGATGTAGCAGGCGCAGTGCTGTTCCTGACCAGCGCACAAGCGAGCTGGATCACGGGCCAGACGCTGCCGATTGATGGCGGCTACACGATCTCTGGCTGATCGCACGGGAGCATTGAAGATGCGGACACGCCTGCTTGCCCTCTTCACTGCGGCGCTGCTGCTCACACCAGCCGTATCGCAGTCAGGCGAAGCCGATCACGGCTTCACCATCGCAGTGATTCCCGACACGCAGAACTATCTCGACTACACGCACCAGAAGAGCGAGGGCTTTCCCTTCGATGCGGGCGAACTTTTCCTTGCGCAGATGCGTTACGTGGCCGCGAATGCCATCAGTGCGGGAGGTGATATCGCATTCCTGACGGCGCTGGGTGATGTCTGGCAACACCAGAGCCTGGCGATCGATCCGGCTCATGCGGCGCGCGGCTTCAAGCGCGTGGCCAATCCTTTTCTGGACGGGCACTTCGCACCCACCGCGCGCACGCAGGATTTCGAGATGCCGCTCGCCCGGAAAGGTTATGCCTTTATCGATGGGAAAATGCCCTTCGCCGTCGTGCCGGGAAATCACGACCACGACGCGATGTGGACCGATGCGAACCACCCGCCCGCCGCGACATTCACCGGCTTGAGCAGCCTGGGCATGTTGCACGCGGGCGGGACCTCGAATTTCGTTTCGGTCTTCGGTGCGGAGTCGGATTTCTTCCGCGGCAAGAACTGGTACGTGGATTCCTTCGCGGGCGGCGCCGACAGCGCGCAAGTCTTTGAAGCGGGCGGCTACCGCTTCCTGCACATCGGCCTGCAGTTCGACGCACCCGACTCGGCTCTGGCGTGGGCCTCGGGCGTCGTGAAGCGCCACGCGGGATTGCCGACGATCGTGACCATCCACGGTTATCTGAACAACGAGGGCGAGCGCGCCGCGAACCCGATGCTGGACAACAGCGCCATCGACCCCGAAGACAACTCGCCGCAGATGGTGTGGGACGAATTCATCAGCCAGCACGACCAGATCTTCCTCGTGCTCTGCGGCCACCACCACGGCCAGTCACGGCGTGTGGACGCCAACCGCTTCGGCCACAGCGTCCATCAGGTGCTTGCCGACTACCAGGATCGCGCGCAGACGCTGATCCGCGCCGGCCGCACGCCCGAGCGCGGCGAAGGCGTGGGCGACGGCTGGCTACGCCTGATGCGCTTCGACATGAGTGCAGAACCGCCGCGTATCGAAGTGAAGACCGTGTCCACCCACTACGGCCGCAACAGCAGCGAGTTGCCCGAGTATGCGGCGTGGTACCGCGCCGCCGAGAAGCCCGCGATGGACGATGCGGGGTTCCTCGCGCAGGACGCGTTCACGCTGGAGCTGGGGGATTTCAGGAAGCGTTTCGGACGTCCCGCTGGTCCGAGCCCGGCGGCATCTGCTGGCGTGGACGTCAGATAAGACTGGGGTCGATCTTTGCTGCCAACCGGGCAAGACGTTTGTCCGCAGTCATCAGCTTCGCCCCGTGCCGGAGTGCAACGACGACATAGAGCGCGTCGTACACGGGGTGATCATGCAGGGCAGCCAGTGAGAGTGCTTCTGTGCATAGGGATTCATCGGGCTCAAACACGTCAACGAGGTCTCGAGCCTCGGTCAGCCGCGTGACAGCTGTAGGCTTGTCGATGATGCCCGCCTGCAGGTATTTCCATAACGCATTTGCGACTTCTGCGTGAAACAACGCAGGCGCCAAAACGACCCGGCTTTTCTCCAGAGTGTTCATGAAACCAGGCGATGACGTGCTGCGCATCACCAGATTGAGTGCAGCGGAGGCATCAATGACAGTGCGCACGATCAACGCTCGCGGTCTGCGCGCACAAGTGTCTCCGGCGACGGCTTGAGCCGCACGGCACCCTCAGCAAGGTCTCGTCGGATGTTTTCCAGGACACGACGCCGCTTGCCCGAGGGGTCGGTGTCTCCCCCCTTCAACTCAACAAGAGCCTGCTGCGCAAGACTCCTGCTGGCTCTTTCAGCACGCAGCGCAAGCGCTTCATAGACATCCTCGGGGAGATTACGGATTTGGAGGGAAGCCATCGCCAGACCCCATAAATACACACAATGCATGCATTCTGGTGAATTCCAGATTCCTGTGCAACGGGCGGAACGAGGCGGATAAACTCCTTCACCCAGACACATGCCCCATCCCCGGAGACGTACATGCGCCCCCTACCCCGCAGCCCCACCCTCCTCGCCGCCCTGCTCTGCACCGCGGCACTCATCGGCACCGCCCACGCCGCGCCGCAACCGCACTCCGTGCTGATCACCGGCGCAGACATCGCCGATGGCACCGGCGCACCCTTGCGCAAGGCGAGCGTGCGCGTGAAAGGCGACCGGATCGACGCGATCGGCGAGCTCCAGCCGCTGTCAGGTGAACAGGTGGTCGACGCGCGCGGCCTGGTGCTGGCCCCGGGCTTCATCGACCCGCACAATCATTCCGACGAGGGCCTGGAGACTGATCCTCAGGCCGAAACACAGATCTCCCAAGGCATCACCACTCTGCTGATCGGTCAGGACGGCGGCTCGGCCTGGCCGCTCGGTGAATACCTCGAGCGCCGCCGCGCAAACCCGCCCGCGCTGAACGTCGCAACCTGCTTGGGCCACGCCACGGTGCGTGAGGCTGTGATGGGCCAAGACTACAAACGCGCTGCAACGCCCGCGGAGATCCTCCGCATGGAAGAGCTTGTGGAGCGCGGCTTCAAGGAAGGCGCGATCTGCCTCTCGAGCGGCATCGAGTACGTGATCGGCAGCTACGCCACCACCGAGGAAATCGTGGCTCTGTCACGCGTCGCGGGTCGTCACGGCGGTTTCTACATCTCGCACATCCGCGACGAGGCCGACCGCGCGCTTTCAGCGATGCAGGAGGTGGTGACCATCGGCGAGCAAGCGAAGCTCCCGGTGCAGAACACGCACATCAAACTCGGCACCAAGGGCGTGTGGGGCAAGAGCGCGGAGGTGATCGCACTCTACGACGCGGCGCGCAAGCGCGGCGTGGACGTCAGCGCTGACTGCTACCCCTACGACGCGTGGATGTCCAACATGAAAGTGATGGTGCCCTCCAAGCGCTGGGACGATCCCGTGGACGTGGGGCGTGCACTGGACGATATCGGCGGCGCGCAGAACGTACTGATCACGGGCTACACCCCGGACACAGCTTACGAGGGTCGCACGCTCGCTCAGGTGGCGGCATCACGCGGCATCACGCCGGAGGCGCTGTTCAGCGAGATGGTGGCAAAAGGCGATGCCGCGATCGTCGGCAAATCGATGACCGAAGAAGACATGAAAACGCTCTACCAGTGGCCGTGGACGATGGTCTCGAGCGACGGCGGCATCGGGATGGAGCACCCGCGCGGTGCAGGCACTTACCCGAAGGTGTTGGGCAGCTATGTGCGGGAAAAGCAGTGGCTCAGCCTGCCCGAGGCCGTCCGCAAGATGAGCGGCCTGCCCGCCTGGCGGCTGGGGCTGACAGACCGCGGAACGCTTGAGCCCGGAAAGATCGCGGACCTCGTTCTTTTCAATCCCGCCACCGTCAAAGACAACTCCACGTACGAGAAGCCTTTCCTGCTGTCTACCGGCATCGAGAAGGTGTGGGTGAACGGGCAACTGGTGTGGAGTGAGGGGAAGGCGACGGGGGAGAGGCCGGGAAAAGTGGTCACGCGTTAGATCCCGTTTCTCACCGCCGCCCCGTCATTGCCAGCAAGGTACACTCCGTCGGCGGTACCGCACTTATAAGCCTCGCCGCGGCAGGATCCCTAATGGCGAACCGAGGCAGCCGGTAGGCGTCGCGCCCCACACAGCCCGGCGCGTCCCCGCGGGGCGTCGGCGCAGCTATCGTGCCACACGGCGGACTCGCAACCGTCTGCTCGGTAGCGCTGTGCTGCGTGGTTGCGTGGCGATGACTACACGCACCGACGCGTGAGTTCAGCGATGGCATCGAACAGCCGGTCGATATCGCCCGGCGTGTTGTAGACATGCGGGGAAACCCGGAGTTTCTGACCGCGCACGCTGATATGGATCCGGCGTTGCTCAAGCATCCGCCCCAGAGCGCTTGCATCTGCGGTCGACGATAACCGCATGCCGATCATGTGCGGCGAGCAGGCTGCCGCGGGAGGCACCATCATGCCCAAAGCGCTTGCGCGTACCGCTGCATGTTCGATCAGCGGGTGCAGGTACTCAGCGATGCGCGCGGGTTGCCAGTCGTGCAACTGGTGCAATGCTGCGATCGACATCGGCATGAGCGCAAAATTCGCGCGCTCACCCACGTCATACCGGCGCGCGCCCGGGAGAAATGTCTCGGGGTACGGCGTATCGCTGTGCTTCCATTCCGGGGGGGCTACGGCGTTCGAGCGGGACAAGGGGTTCTGCTCCAGCGGTCGCCCCTCATGCCAGTGAGGTGCGACGTACAGGTAACAGAGACTGTACGGCCCGAGCAGCCACTTGTACGACGCGGTGACGAGAAAGTCCGGTTCGACCTTGCGCACATCACAGGGCAGGACGCCTAGCGATTGACTGAGATCCAGCACAAGACGGGCGGACACTTCACGGCAGCGAGCGGACACCTGTTCCAAGTCGATGCGCGTTCCATCACTCCAGTGGCAATTGGGAATCGCCACGATGCCCGTGTGGTGATCGATGCTGTCAATGACGGCGCGTGTCCAGTCCCAGTCTTCAGGCCATGGGACGGCGCACACTGCCGCGCGACGTTCGGCTGCCAGCGTTCGCCACGCATAAAAGTTCGAGGGGAACTGATCGGCCAGAACGACGATCCTCTGGCCTGCGGCCAACGGCAGGTTATTGGCCGCCGTCTGAATGCCGTAGCTGACGGAGGGGACGACCGCGATGTCGTCGGCGCGTGCGCCGATCAGTTGCGCGAACGCGGCACGCGCCGCGTCAGCCTCCGTGAAGAAATCACTCCAGACGATCTCCCATGGATGCGATTTCCGCGCGATCCCACGCTCGCCGGCGCGGCGTGTCCCGAGGGTCGAGGGCGATATGTAGGCCGCATTGAGGTAGGTGAGATCCGGGGGAATCTCGAACTGCTGAAGCTGGCACTCGAGGGTCATCGTTGCAGTCTCCACCGGCGTTGCAGGGCACGACATGCGACAGCGGCGTCGCGTCCTGAGGCATCGCCTTAGTGCTGGAGATGCGGCCCGGTCAGTCCGCACCAGACTCGCGATCAATTAACATGTTAGAGTCAGGCGCTGACATGTCAATAAATCTGCGATGGCTCGTATCGGGAAGCAGGCCCCGGGATCCGCTACCCCGGCCGCCGCCCCGCACCTTCACCCATGGAGTCCGCCATGAACCAGACCACCCACAACCGGTGTAGCCTCGGCCAACATAAGGTCCGCAGCGCCTTGAGCCACGACGTCGAGCTATACGTCAGCCTGCCCGCGACCTACGGCGAGGGCGGCCAGCGTTATCCGGTGCTCTATGTCCTCGACGCCTACCTCTACTTCGGGATTGCCAGTGACCTCGCTCGCCTCTATGGCATGGGCAATTTCGCCACACGCAGCAAGCCGCCGGGACTGAAGCTGCCGTCGGAGATGATCGTGGTCGGCATCGGCTATCCGGGCGAGCAGCCCGTGGAGATGGCCCGTGATCTGCTCAAACGCCGGATGTTCGATTACACCTCGCTGGCGAATCCCACCGGGGAAGGCGAGCGTCTGCGCTCGGTGACGCTGGCCGACCACCCGAACGGCATACCGTATGGTGGCGCGACAGAGTTCTTCAACCTGCTCAAGGATGCGGTGGTGCCGCTCATCGACAGCAGCTATCGGACTTCCGAAGAAAGGGTGCTGTACGGCTCGTCCTCTGGCGGGCACTTTGCGGCCTATGCGCTGCTGCGTGAGGACTCGCCTTTTTCGCAGTACATCATCGGTAGCCCGGCCATTTACCTGTGCGGCGAGGACCTGATGGAGCGCGAGGCGGCCTACGCTGCCGAACACAAGGATCTGGCGGCGAAGGTGTTCCTGAGCTTCGGCACCCGCGAATGGGACGAGTACGCCTTCCCTGCGGTTGCCGGCGGCACCACCCGCTTCGGCGAGAAGCTCGTCCTGCGCGGCTATCCAAGCCTGCGCCTGCGAACCCAGATCATCGATCGCGCCAACCATATCGAAGGATGCGTGGCCTCGCTGCTGTTCGGCCTCAGCACACTCACGGAGTGGGGTCTGTAACAAGTCACAGGGGAAAAGCATGACGCTCGCGGAGCGCTTGGATGCTGCAATCGAGGCCTCGCTGGTCGATCGCATCGTGGGCTGCGTCGTACTGGTCAATCGCGACGGCAAGCAGATCTATCGCCGCGGGGCCGGGCTCACGGACCGCGAGGAGAACCGCCCCATGCGGGCGGATTCGATCTTCCGCCTCGCCTCGGTGACCAAGCCGATCGTGGCGACTGCCGTGCTTCGACTCTGCGAACGCGGTGAGATCGCGCTCGACGATCCGGTGACGCGCTTCCTGCCATGGTTTACACCGACGCTCGCCGACCGCAGGGTGCCCGTCATCCGCATCCGCGACCTGCTCACCCACACCTCCGGTCTTACCTACGATCTGCCCGATACGATCTCTCAGGGGCCGATCGGGCCAGTGATCAGCCTCGAGGAAAATCTCCGGCGCCTCGCTGCGCTACCGCTGGCGTTCGAGCCGGGCACGAAATGGGCGTACGGAATGAGCATTGATGTTCTGGGTGGCGTGTTGGCGGTGATAAACGGGTCGGATCTCCAGGCGGCGCTCGAACGCCACGTGTTCGCGCCGCTCGGCATCCGGGACACGCGCTTTGTAGTGGCAGATACCGCCCGGCTCACGACGCAGTACGGCGATGGTCCGCAGGGCTCGCCGCCCGTCAGGATGGGCGATCCGCACACCGTGCACCGGGCCGACGGCTTCTCGATGACGGTATCTCCGGGGCGCATCCTGGACCCCGATGCGCCGCAATCGGGTGGTGCAGGACTCTCCGGTACCGCCGACGATGTGATGGCGGTGCTCGACTCCTACCAGACGGGCGCCTTGTTGACGCCCGAGACCATCCGGATGGCGCTGTCGAACCAGATCGGCGAGGTTCCCCGGGTTCCGGGAGAGGCCTTCAGCTTCATCGGCTCACTGAGCACCGATCCGGGCGCAGCAAAGGCTGCCTGGCCGGCAGGTACGGTCGCCTGGGGCGGCGGTTGGGGCCACAACTGGTTCCTCGATCCGGTGAACCGGCTCACCGTCCTCACCTGCACGAACACGATGTTCGAGGGGCTGGGCGGAAAAATCCGCTTCGATGTCATCAGCGCCGTTTGCAGGGGTGGGCAAGCGTAGGATGGCTCGCCGGGCGCACTGGCGGTGTTCAACGCCCGTCGCCTCGACATTTGACAGGCCGTTCCTCGCCGGCGATAACGTTGCGTATCCGGAACCGTACGCGCAGCCGCGCTTGATAGTGGCGGCGAACGGATGACAACCCTGATCGAACCGCGGAGCCTACCCATGCACACACTTCACGCGTTCCTCGCCGTACTCGGCGTGTCCACCTCTCTTGCGTCAGCCGCTGCCCCGGTGCCGACACCACCCCGGCCACCGACCGATCCGCGCTCCATCGTCTCGCCCGCGATGCCTCAACCGGCGCCGGCACCCGTGGCCACGCTGTTTTCAATCCCGGAAAGCTGGGACGCAGCGGCCACCCCGGACGGGCGAGGACTCGTCTATGCCTCCGATGTCAGTGGCCGTCTCAACCTGTGGTACGTCGACACCGCAGGTGGCACGCCGCGCCGGCTGACCACCACGGACGAGCGCAACTTGGGCATCGCCATTTCGCCCGACAGCAAGACCGTCGTGTACACCGAGGATCTCGGCGGCGCGGAAATGTTCGACGTACACGCCGTGCCGCTCGCCGGCGGCGCGTCGCGCAACCTGACCCGCACGCCAGAGGCGTCCGAGACGGGCGCCGTGTTCTCGCGCGACGGGAAGCAACTGGCGTTCGCGCGTCGCCCGAAGACCGCGCCCTCGGCAGACATCGTGGTCTTGGATCTTGCGACCGGTGCAGAGAAGACGCTGACCTCCGAGACACTTCCGGACCGACAGTGGACGGCGGTGGGGTTCTCGGCCGACGGCCGCGCCGTCTATGCACGACGCGCCGACATCATGGGCAGCGCCGAGGACACGCTCTACCGCATCACGATCGCCGATGGCCGTGCAGAACCGGTGATCAGCAAGCCGGCATCGCCCATCAACCCGGTGTCTGACGTGAGTCCCGATGAGCGCTGGCTCGCGCTCTCGACCGAGACCGCCGACGGCAGGAAGCAGGCGGCACTGTTCGATGTCCGGGCGCAGGAGCTGCGCCTGCTTGCGCCCGGGCCGTGGGAACAACACAGCCTGCGGTTCTCCTTCGACGGCAAGACCCTCCTGTTCCTCGACAACATTGACGGCCGCAGCGTCGTGAAGCGCCATGACATCGCATCAGGGACCACAGACACGCTGCCTTTACCGGCGGGCATGAACACCGACTACTTCGGCAAGCTGCCTGCCGAGACGCCGGACGGCAGCATCCTCTTTCCGCACCAGTCAGGCACCGAGGCACTCGCCTACTGGCGTCATGACAGCAAGAGCGGCGAGAGCCGCCCGTTCCTTCGCATGGCGGAATCCGAGGTCGCGAAACTGCCGCCAACGCAGATCGTGACCTATCCAGCCAAGGACGGTACGCTGATCAGCGCAATCCTGTGGGTACCCGCCAATGCCCGTCGCGACGGCAGCGCCGCCGCGGTGGTGATCGCCCACGGCGGCCCGACCGGCCAGACCGAGGACCGCTACGACGCGACAGCGGTGGCCCTAGCGGCCCGCGGCTACTTCGTCATCGCGACCAATCCGCGCGGCTCTACCGGCTACGGCCGGGACTTCATGCGCGCCAACCTTCGCGATCTGGGCGGCGGCGACCTCGACGACTATGTCGCCGGCGTAAAGTTCCTCGTCGACACGGGGTATGTCGACGCGAAGCGCGTCGGCATCACCGGGGTGTCCTACGGCGGTTACATGACGATGATCGCGCTCGGTCGCGCGCCAGACGTCTTTGCGGCCGGCGTCCAGGTCTGCGGCATCACCAACTGGACGTCGATGCACGAGCGCGGGTCACCCGCGCTCCGGGCCTATCAGGAAGGACTGATCGGGCACCCGGTAAAAGACCGCGAGGTCTACGAACGGGTGAGCCCGCTGACCTATCTCGATCAGTACAAGGCGCCCTTGCTGGTGCTGCAAGGCGACAACGATATCCGCGTCCCGAAATTCGAGGCCGAGCAGGTCGTGGCGACGCTCCGCGGGTTGGGCAAAACCGTCGATGCCCGCTATTACCCTGATGAGGGACACGGCCTCTTCAAACAGGAAAACAAGATTGACGGAGCCAGCCTGACCATCGGCTGGTTCGATCGCCATCTGCGCGGGATGGCCACGGATTGATATTGCGGTGATGTTGCTCGCGCCCGGTGCACGGCGTCGTGAAGTTCGGCTCGAATTTCGGCCGCAGTATGGTTATGCGCCGCGACATCGCCCGCCCTCTGGTCCTGCCTTTCCTCCTTGGCTCGATGGCGGGCGTCGCGCTCGGTGCGCAGCTCGTCAACCTGATGCCTCGCCCTGTGATGCTGGTGCTGCTCGGCGCGTTCATTCTCTGATCCGTGTGGTCGCCAAAACTGCGGCCCGCGCGACTGCCGCCGCGCGGTTTCGCGGCCGCGGGCGCGCTGTCGAGTTTCTGTACGATGTTCCTTGGCGCCACCGGTCCGCTCGTCGCCGCCTTCCTGGTTCCGGACCCGCTGACGCGCCAGCAGGTGGTTGCCACGCACGCGGCCTTCATGCCGTGGCTGCCGATGCTGGCACTGATGATCGCGCTGGGCTTCATGGGCACGCTTGTCGGACGCGCACTGCTCGACCGCATGCCCGAGCATCGCTTCGCTCACACCTTCAAACTGGTGCTGACGGCGCTGGCGCTTAAGATCCTCGCGGATGGCGTGACGGGTCTGCTGGCCTGAGCCTCGCGAGTGTCGTGCGCTTGCCCGGGCGACAGGCCCACCGGGGGCGGCTGCGAGAGGCGTCATGCGGGTGTTGCTCTGGACGCAGTGCCAACGTGATCGCCTCGCCAGCTACGGCAGGTTCTCTGGGAATCGATATGACATTTCGATAATTTATTGCGACCATGTCGTGGGCGGCTGATAATCGCACCGCTTTTCCGTCCGCCCGACGCAATCGTCAGGAGAGCTGAGCATGGCCAGAACCCGCACCGCGGCACCCGCCCGCCGATCGGGACCGACGCCGGCTCCCAAGCCGGGCCCCGGGCGTGCGCGACTCGTCGCCGTGAAGGATCAGGTCCATGAGCGCCTGCGGTTCGAGATCATTTCGTTTGGCCTGCGCCCGGGAGAGCGCATCTCCGAGAGCCAGCTCGCCACCCGTTTCGGTGTGGGCATCGCGTCAGTGCGCGCCGTCCTGCCCAAGCTCGTGCAGGAAGGGCTCATCCAGAACAAGCGGCGGCTGGGGCATGTGATCGCGCCGATCACCGTGCAGGAAGTGCGCGACATCTGCCAGCTTCGCGAGATGATCGAGCCACAGGCTGCTGAACTTGCCGCTGCCCGCATCGATATCGCCCGGCTGGAGGAGATCGACGCGCGCAGCAAGGTGCATGTGCCCGAGGGGGACCGGGCGGCTGAAATGGCGTCCGTTCTGGCCAACAAGGAATTCCACGTCGCCATAGCCGCCGCCTCCGGTAACGAGCGGCTCGCAGCGTGGGTCGCACAGCTGCAGGATTACTCCATCCGGTTCCAGTACCTGCTCCGCCACTCGCTCCACCACGACTGGGAACACAGTCACGAGCCCATCATCGACGCGATGCGCCGCCGGGATCCCGCCGCCGCGCGTGAGCAGATGCGCGCCCATCTGCTGACGGGCCGCGAGCACCTGATGAAGGCGATCCTCGGGCTGCCCACGCTCCGCGACGTCAACATCGGCTGAGCCCTCGCCTCGCGGGGCGGTCGCGCCCAACCATCTCCGCTCCGCCCGCTCTCCCGCGCCTACGCCGGCGGTCGTCATTTCTATCCCTGATTTTATGAACGGTTGAATAAGACAACATGACATGTTAATAATGTCGGCGAGCATTGCCCGACAATACCAATCCGGGGATAACGCCATGCTGAAGCCTTCCGAGCTCTTCCGTCCGAAGCGCGGCCTTGCCGGCGCGCTGCTCTGCGCTCCCGCCCTGCTCGCATCGGCAATCTCCGCCGCGGCCGAGGAGTCTGGAGCTTCCGCTCTCGCCATCCAGGAGATCATCGTCACGGCGCGCAAGATGGAGGAGAGCCTGCAGGACGTACCTATCTCGATCACGGCCTTCTCGGCGGAAGAGATCGAGGCACACGGTATAAAAAGTCTCGAGGACCTCGGGCCGAGCGTGCCGAACTTCGATCTGACGCGAGGCCAGGGTTATTCGGTCGAGACCTCCATCAGCATCCGTGGCATCACCACACGCGACACTGCTGCGGGCTTTGATCCGACGGTAGCCGTCATCCTCGACGACGTCTACATTGGCCGTGCCATAGGGTTCAACACCACGCTTCTGGATCTGGAGCGCATCGAGATCCTGCGCGGCCCGCAAGGCACCCTGCAGGGGCGTAACGTCGTGGGGGGCGCGATCAACCTCACCACGTCCAGACCCGGCGACGAATTCCACGCCCGGGCCAAGGCATCCTACGGGCGTTTCAACACCTACTCCGTAGGCGGAGTGGTGAGCGGCCCGCTGCAGCCCGGCGTCGTGGCGGGAAAGCTGGCTGTTTCCCGCGGCGAGGGTGACGGCGCTGCGCAGAACGTCGATCTCGATGAGGACCAGGGCGGAACCGAGACCACCGCACTCAGGGGCCAACTGCGATTCACCCCTAGTCCAAACCTCGAGATCCTGCTGACGGCGGACTACACCACCGACGACATCGTCGACCAGGGCCTGGATACCGACCCGAATCCCACCATCACCAAGCCGAGCAAGTTGCTGCGCGACCGGAAGTACGGCGGCGACTTTGCGAACAGTTCGGAGCGCGATGTCTACGGCGGTGCTGCGAACGTCTACTACGACTTCGCCAATGGCATGCGATTCACCTCCATCACCAGCTACCGGGGTTTCGAACTCGACTCCGAACTGGACCAGGACGCCGGCGCGAACATCGCCAACGGTGGTGGCATCATTGTGCACAGCCGCGCATCGCGCGAGCAGGACCAGTTCAACCAGGAAGTACGACTGCAGTCCGCCGAGGGCCAGTCACTGCGTTGGCTGGTCGGTGCCTACTACTTCCACGAGAACCTGGACACGCTCGGTGCCGGTATTTTCGGCCCCTACATTCCCGGGGTTGGCGCACTCGGTTCGTTCAATACCAGCGACGGCACCGTGAAAACCGCCGACTACGCGGTCTTCGGATCCCTCGGCTTCGATCTGAGCGACCGACTGAGCGTCACCGTCGGCATGCGCTACGACAACAACAAGCGCGATCTCGACATCACCGAGTCGATCGCCTTCGACGGATTCCTGCCGCCACCGCTGCCCGGCTATCCGCCCACGCCGTACGTCGCCTTGTCCGCTGCCAACCCGTTGCCCGACAGTTTCGCAACGGTCGTGCCGCTCGCGACCCACGAAGCCTCCGTGCATGACAAGGAGCCCACGGGGGACGTCACGCTGAGCTACAGCTGGACCGATGATGTTTCCACTTACCTGAAGTACTCACGCGGATTCAAGGGCAGCGGATTCAATGCCCAGTTCAGCTACGGCCAGGCAGGCGGCATAGTGGATCCCGAGTTCGTCGACAGTTACGAGATCGGTCTGCGCAGCACGCTTCTCGACCGGCGCGTGCGTTTCAACGCGACGGGCTTCTACATGGAGTACAGCGATCAGCAACTCGTCGACTACATCATCGGGCCCGCGGGCATCACGTTCATCACGCGCAACGAGCCGAAAACCGAAGTCCATGGTGCCGAGATCGAACTCGTGGCGGTGCTCGCAGAGGGCCTCGACCTGTTTGCCGGCCTCGGTCTGATGGACGCGGAATTCAAGGCGGGCAATAACAAGGGCAACACCCCGTTCAACAGCCCGGATATGAAGCTCTCCACCGGGTTGCAGTACATCCGCCCGATCGGCGACAACCTCGAATTGTTCCTGTTCGGGTCGGCGAGCTACTCCGACGACTACTACACCAACGACAACAACATCCCGCTCTCGCACCAGCAGAGTTACTGGATGCTCGATGCACGTGCCGGCGTGCAGTCTGCGGACGGTCGCTGGTCCGTGCGTGTCTATGGCCAGAACCTGCTCGACGAAGACGTGCAAAGCACGGCGCTTGCCGCGAACCAGGCGCTGCTCTCCTTGCAGGATCCCCTCACCTGGGGTGTGGAATTCACGCTCAGCTATTGATCGCACGCCACGAGGAAACAGGTACCGCAAATGAGCCATATGCAGCCGCTGGCGCGTGATGCGCATCCCGAACTGGCCGGGGAGTTCGCGCTCATGGAGAGCATCCTCGGTTTCGTGCCGAACAGCGTGCTCACCATGCAGCGCAGGCCAGGCATCGTTCAGGGCTTTGCCGCACTCACCCGCGGCGTCATGGATCCAGCCGGTGAGGTTCCGCTGGGTTTCAAGCGCCTCGTGGCGCACATCGCCAGCATGGCCGTGGGCTGCCAGTACTGCGAGGCCCACTCGCTGGTAGCGGCCCGGATCCACGGGGTGAGCGACGAGAAGCTCGCGCAGATCCTCTGTTACGAGGACTCGCCTCTCTACACGGAAGCCGAGCGTGCGGCGCTCGATTTCGCGCTCCGCGCGGCTTCGGTACCCAATACCGTGGACGCGGAGTGTTTCGCCCGCATGCGCGAGCACTGGAGCGAGGGCCAGATCGTGGAGATACTGGGTGTCGTCGCCATCTACGGCTTTCTGAACCGCTGGAACGACACCATGGCCACCGACCTCGAGACCTCTCCGCGCGCGATGGGCGATCGGGTGCTCGCCGCGCGCGGCTGGGACGGCGGCAAGCACGTTTCCCGATGAGGGCTCGACGGCTCGCGGCGGGATGAGCGATCCACAGCCGCAGGAACCGGGCCTTTTCCGGGCGTGGTATGCCGTCAGCGTGCTGTCGCTCGCGGCGGTGATGTCCTACATCGACCGCTCGATTCTCGGCATGTTCGTCGAGCCCATACGGCGTGATCTCTCCGTCAGCGACGTGCAGATCAGTCTGCTGCAAGGACTCTCGTTCGCGGTCTGCTACAGCATCGCCGGCATTCCCCTCGCCAGACTCGCGGATCGCCACAACCGCATACGGCTGATCGTATGCGGAATCCTCGTGTGGAGCGTGATGACCGCGGCTTGCGGAATGGCCGCGAGCTTCGTCGAGCTCTTCGTCGCCCGCATGGGCGTCGGGATCGGCGAAGCGGTGCTGATACCTGCGACCATCTCGCTGCTGCCCGATATCTTTCCGCGGCGCTACCTCGGCCGGGCCAATGCCGTGTTCACCGTCGGCGCCGGCCTCGGCACGGGACTCGCGCTGGTGCTGGGCGGCGCGCTGCTCGGGATCATCGCCCCGATCGACCTCGCGGCGCTCGGCTCGCGGCTGGCGCAGCCGTGGCGCGTGATATTCCTGATCGTCGCACTGCCGGGCATCGTGATCGCGGCGCTTCTCCTGCTCACCGTCACCGAACCCGCACGCACCGGCAGCGCACCGGTTGCACCCGGCATGAACTGGAGCGCGTTGAAGGCCTTCGGCCGGGAACACCGCCGGTCCCTGCTCACCATGACGATCGGATTCCTCCTCGCGAGCATGGCTTTCTCGGGCTGGCTTGCCTGGATGCCGACCTTCATCCATCGCGCGTATGGCGTACCCCTGCGCGAGGTCGGCCCGCAACTCGGCATGATCGTTCTGGTGTTTGGCCTTTCGGGCAACGTGGCGGGTGGATTCCTCGTCGATCATCTGTTAGCGCGGGGGCTGGTGGATGCACCGTTGCGCCTGGCGGCGGGCGTGTCGGTGCTCATGGCGGTCTGCGCCGCGCTGGCGACACTGATGCCAGACTCCGGGGCGGCGCTGCGCATGATCGCGCCGTTGTTTTTCCTCGGCACCGTTCTGGTCGTGCTGCCGCCCGTCTCGTTCCAGATGATCACGCCCGCCCCGATCCGCTCGCAGGTCTTCGCGATCTACCAGTGCATCGTTGTTTGCGTATCCCTGGGACTCGGGCCCACGCTGGTTGCCATGCTGAACGGCGCGCTTGCAACTGGGCAGGGAGATCTTCGCCTCGCGCTGCGATGGACCACGGCTTGCCTGACCCTCGCCTCGGCGCTGGTGCTGATCTCGGGCGCGGGTGCCTATCGGCACAGCCTGTCGACCGCGATGGCGGACCCCGCCCGCTGAAAATCGAGCCAGACCCACTGCCAAGCGGCCGTGATCACAGCAGTGTCTTCAGCCGCTCCATGTCGATGTTCCCGCCACTCACGATCACGACCAGCGGGCCTTCGCCCAGCGCCTCGATCTGCCCGCTCAGCGCGGCCGCCAGCGCAGTGGCACCGGAGGGCTCGGCCAACACCTTAATGCATTCGAGCAGTGCGCGCATGGCGCCCCTGATCTCTTCCTCCTGTACGAGGACGTGCTGCGCAGCGGTCTGCCGGATCAGTTCGAAACACGCGTGGCCGATGCTCGGCGGGCAAAGCCCCTCGGCGATGCTCATGCCGGCGCAGGGCACCGGCCTGCCTGCCTCCAGCGCGGACTGCAGGCGGACAGCGGCGACCGGCTCCGCCGTCACCAGCCGGAACGGCATCCCGTGCGCGCGGGCCGCGAGCGCCAG
>CAIXOY010000119.1 GCA_903921135.1 uncultured Gammaproteobacteria bacterium | reverse complement strand
GATGACAGCATCCACTTCACCTGCCACCGCACCGAGATGGGACAGGACGTACATACCTCGCTTGCGGTATTGGTGGGCGAGGAACTCGAGGTGCCTGTCTCGCGCTTCACGATCCGGCAGGCACCGCCTGCTGCGGTCTATACCAATGCTCTGCTGGGCGGGCAGCTGACCGGCGGCTCGACCTCCATCCGCGATGCCTGGGTGCCGCTGCGCACGGCGGGCGCCACCGCGCGCACGCTGTTGCTGCAGGCCGCAGCACAACGCTGGAAGACCGACGTATCTGCGCTGCGCGCGGAGAACGGCAAGGTAATCGGTCCCGGCGGAAAGTCACTCTCATACGGCGCGCTCGCGGCGGCGGCCGCGGCCTTGCCCGCGCCCGATCCCGCGAGCATCCGCCTGAAGGATCCTTCGCAGTTCACGCAGATCGGCTCGGCCACGCAGGGCCGGCTCGACTCGCCCGCGAAGGTGAAGGGCGAACGACTCTTCGGCATCGACATGACACAGCCCGGCATGGCCTACGCCGCGCTGGCGCAGTGCCCTGTGATCGGCGGCACGGTGAAGAGCGTCGATGACAAAGCCGCGCGCGCCATGAAGGGCGTGCGTGAGGTGGTGAACATCGGCGAAGGCGTGGCGGTGGTGGCAGACCACTTCTGGACCGCCCGCAAGGCGCGTGACGCGCTGGTGATCGACTGGGATTACGGCCCTGGCGCGGCAGTGTCTGACGCAAGCGTGGCGGCAGCGCTGCGCGAGGGCGCCAAGCAAGCGGGCGCCGTGGTGAAAACCAACGGCGACGTGGCGGCGGGGCTCAAGCAGTCCGCCCGCACGCTGGAGGCCGAGTACGAAATGCCCGTGCTCGCGCACGTGGCGCTCGAGCCGATGAACTGTCTGGCGAAGGTCGAGAACGGCGCCTGCGAGCTCTGGGTCTCGACGCAGTTTCCGCCGGTGGCGCAGGCCGTGGCGGCGCAGCGTGCCGGCCTTGCGCCCGAGGCTGTGACCGTGAACGTCGCCTTCATCGGCGGCGGTTTCGGTCGCCGCATCGAGGTGGATTTCATCGGCCAAGCTGCGGCCATTGCCAAGGCGGTGCCAGGCACGCCAGTGAAGCTCATCTGGACCCGCGAAGACGACACCACCCACGACTTCTACCGCCCCGCGAGCCTGCACCGCGTGCGCGGTGGCCTCGGCAAGGACGGCGAGTTGCTGGCGCTCGAGCACCAGATGGTCTCGCAGTCGATCACCGAGCGTGCCTTCCCACCCTTCGTGCAGAACGGACTCGACCCCTTCATGACCGAAGGCGCGGTGAACCTCACCTATGCCGTGCCCAACCTGCATTCCACCGTGGTGATCCAGGATTGCGGCCTGCGCGTGGGCTACTGGCGCTCGGTGAGCAATCCGCTGAATGCCTTCGCTTTCGAGAGCTTCATCGACGAACTCGCCGCCGCCGCGGGCAAGGATCCGGTGGACTTCAGGCTTGCGCTTCTGGCCGCGGTGCCGCGCCAGCAGGCCGTGCTGAAGCGCGCGGCCAGCATGGCGGGTTGGGGCGCTGCTGCCAGTGCCGACAGCGCACTCGGCATCGCCTCGATGGAGTGCTACGGCACGCATGTGGCCATGGCGGCGCGTGTGGCGCGCGCAGGCGATGGCGTGCGCTGCGAGCACATCTGGGTGGCGGTGGATCCGGGCA
This sequence comes from uncultured Gammaproteobacteria bacterium, assembly GCA_903921135.1. GTDB lineage: Bacteria > Pseudomonadota > Gammaproteobacteria > Pseudomonadales > UBA5518 > UBA5518. The sequence goes on along the minus strand of CAIXOY010000119.1, from coordinate 1,646 downwards.
TCGCGATCCGCCCGAACCAGATCGAGGCCCAGATCCAGTCGGCCGTGATCACGGGCTTGATGGGTTCGTTGAAGAACCGCATCAGTATCAAGGATGGCCGGGTCCAGCAGCAGAACTTCGACAGCTTCGAGCCGCTCCGCCAGGCGCAGACGCCGCCTATCGATGTTGTCGTGATGCCGAGCGGGGATGCTCCCGGCGGCATGGGCGAAGTGGGCACGCCGCTGGTGGGCCCGATGCTCGCGAATGCGGTTGCGCGGCTTGGCTTGCCGCGGGTGCGGAAGCTGCCGTTCAGTGAGGCGGGTGTCAGCTTCGTCTGAGGGGGAGAACGCACATGCTCCAGTGGAAAATCGGCTCTGTGACGGTCACGCGCGTCGTGGAACTGGAAACGCCCGTTCCCTATGACCCTGCGCATCCCTTTCTGCGTGAGGCGACACCGGAGCGGCTGCGGGAGATGCCCTGGCTGTACCCGCACTTCGTGACGGAGGAGGGGCACCTCAAGCTCTCGATCCACGCGCTGGTCGTGAAGGCGCCGGGGCTCACGCTGGTGGTCGACACCTGCGTGGGCAACGACAAGCCGCGCACCCTGATGGGCGGTGTGGCGCTGCAGACGGCGTTCCTCGAGAGCCTGTCAGCGGCGGGCGTGACGCCTGAGTCCGTGGATGCGGTGGTGTGCACTCACCTGCACGTCGACCACGTGGGCTGGAATACGCGGCTTCAGGATGGCTGCTGGGTTCCCACCTTCCCCAATGCCCGTTACCTGATCGGCCGCCGCGAGTACGAGCACTGGAGCGGCGAGGGTGACTCCGAGCAGCAAACGATCCTGGCCGATTCGGTAAAGCCGATCTTCGACGCCGGGCTTGCCACGCTGGTCGAGATGGACCACCGCATCTCGCCCGAGATATCCCTGACGCCCACGCCCGGGCACACGCCCGGCCATGTGAGCGTGTTGATCGAATCGCAGGGCGCGCGCGCGTTGATCACCGGCGACATGCTCCATCACCCCTGCCAGTTCGGGCATCCGGAGTGGTCGCCCCCATTCGACAGCGATCCGCACGCGGGCGCCGCGATGCGCCGCTCCGTGATGGAGCGGGTGGCGGGTGAGCCGGTGCTGGTGATCGGTACGCACTTCGCGGCGCCCACGGCCGGGCGCGTGGTGCGGGAGGGTGAGGCGTTCCGGTTTGAGGTGGGGTAGGTCAGCCGAGGAGGCGGCGGGCAAGCAGGGTTTGCATGTCACGCCGTCCGTCGCAGATGAGGTGGATGATCACGCGACGATCTGATGTCTGGTAGATCACCCGGTAGGGCTTGAACAGCACTTGGCGACACTCCCTGAAGCCGACCGTGAGAAGTTCTTTTGGGTGAGCGCCGCGTTCGGGAAACGACGACAGGCTCTCGACGACATCGAGAAGACGCTCCAACACGCGCTCAGCCTGAACCTTGCCGTCAGATCGACAGAGGAAGTCGTGGATGCTGTCGAGGTCCTGCTCGGCGTTGGCGGTGAGCAGCACCTCGAACTTGCGGGCCCTCACCCCTCCGGCGCCGGCTTTGCCCTGAGGCGGGCAATGACCTCTCTGGCGGGTTTCACCTCTCCTGCTTCAACCTGGGCGTTCCCAAGCGCCAGAATCTTGAGCAGGGCGAGCGTCTCCTGG
>CAIXOY010000118.1 GCA_903921135.1 uncultured Gammaproteobacteria bacterium | reverse complement strand
GTCGTAGAGGCTCACTTCGGCCCGCACGGTGTTGCCGCGCTTGACCTGCACGGCAAGGAAAGAGCCGCGATCGACGTCGATGCCGCCAGCCTGATCCAGATAGTGCAGCAGGCTGTCCATGCTGGTGCCGTTGTAGAGCCCAGGACGGTTCACGAAACCGCTCACGAAGATGCGCACGGGTTGTGCCGCGGCGAGGCTGGCGTAGCTGTAGACGTTCGCGCGGTAGACCTGCGCCACGGCGGATTCGACCACCCGTTGTATGTCCTGGTTGCGCACGCCCAGCAACTGCACCGGTCCCACGTGCGGCAGGAAGACGTTGCCCTTGGGATCCACGACCAGTGTGGCGTCGAATTCGTAGCCGCCCCACAGGCGGACCTGTATCGCATCGCCCACGGCAACCGCGTAATCGGGGTTGAACTGCGTGGATCCCTCTTTGGCGAAGGTCCCCGTGAAGAGCTGAGCGCCAAAGACGGTGCTGTTGAGGTTCGCCGAATAGTCCGCTGTCGGAGGCACGCCGGCGGGCGCCCCGGAGGCGCTCTCCGAAGGCGCCGCTGCCGGCGCGGGGGCAGGCGCGGGGGCGGCTTGCAGCAAGGGCTGCCCGATTTGGGATGGCTGCTCCAGCCGGGGCGGCGCCTGTACCTGGGCCAGCAGCGGCCCCGCCATTAACAGCAGCATCGCGAGGATGAGGCGTGACATGGGTTCAGTCCCTGTGGTCGCGAATGATGATGACGATGAGATTCACCAGGCCCGCCAGCAGCAGGCTGACGATCAGGTAGACGATCGAGTTGTAGATCCGCCGTGGCTCCAGAGCATACTCGGGCAGGTTGGGCGATTGCAGGATCGAGACCTTCTTCAGGGTGCGGGTGGCCTCGACGCGCCCTTGCTCCAGCGCCGTCAGTGCGGATTTGTAGAGGTCCTGCGCGAACTGCGCCTGCATCTCCAGACCCTGGTACTCCTCGAGCGTGCGGTTCAGCGTGTTGCCGTCAGGCGAGGCAAGGCGCTTGCGCTCGCGCTCGATCTGTTTGCGGGTGCCGGCGATCTGTATGTCGAGTTCCTTCACGCCGGGGCTGTCGGGCATCAGGTATCCGAGCAACCCGTTGCGGCGCGTCTGCAGATCGCTCAGCTCTCCCTCGAGCTTGGCGATGATGCTCTCCAGCGTCTGGGCCGTGCTTGTGGGCGAGAGCAGCTGCTTGTCGTTCTGGAAGGACAGCAGTTTCTGCCGTGCCGCGATGGCGCGCTCGTTCATCTCGCTCACCTGCCCTTCGAGGAACGCCACCTGCTCCGAGGCCAGCGCGTGCGCGATGGCGTTCATGTGGCGCTCGCCTTCCTCGACCATCATCGCGGTGATGGCGCGGGCGGTTTCCGGGTCGTAGGCCTGGGATCTTACGGACAGGATGCCGGTGAACTCGTCGACCTCGACGGTCACCCGCCCGAGGAAATAGGCATGGAATTTCTCGAGCGGTGCGTCCTTGAACCACATGCGTGAGAGCGGATCGCGCCGCCAGTTGCTGTAGTGCGAGCGCAGGTCGAGTTTTGCGTCGAGGGCCTTCAGCATATCGAGCGACAGCAGGTGGTCACGCAGCAGCATCTGGTCGGAGGTGAGCCCTGGCACCACGGCGATGAAACCGAAGGCGGTGGACGGCTCCCCCGTACCCAGATTCGTGCGCTCGATGATGACGTGGGCCTCGGAGACGTATCTGTCCGAGGCGATCACGACCCAGTAAACAGCCGCTGCCAGCGAAAACAGCAGCGCCACGCTGAAGACGGTGCCCTGGATGCGTGCCGGTGCGAGCCTGCGCCCTGCGCTTGCCCGCCAGCGCGCCAGCGCGGAACCCAGGGTGCCCGGAAGCCGTGGGGTGTTCATGCGGCGATGCTTTCCTTGTAGGCGTCCAGTGCGTCGGCGATGTCATCGAACCATGTCGCCGTGCCGGCGTTCAGGAAGATGCCCGAGGTGCAGAATTCCCGCAGTGTCGCCTCGCCATGGGACACCATGATGATGCCCGCGCGGTCCACGAGTTCGCGGAAGGCGGTGGCGGCCCTTTTGCGGAACGATGCATCGCCGGCACCCGTGACTTCGTCAGAGATGTACACGTCGAAATCGAAGGCGAGCGACATGGCGAACTGCAACCGCGATTTCATGCCGGCGGAATAGGTGCCGACGGGCTCCTCGAAGGCGCGCCCGATACCGGCGAACTCGCGGATCTTCGCAATGCGCTCTTCCATATCCTCTTCGTGGCCGTAGAGCCGGCACACGAACTTCGAATTCTGCCGGCCGGTCATCGCGTTCTGCATGCCGCCTCCCCGTGCCATCGGCCAGGAGACGCGGCAACGGCGCTCGACCTGCCCGCGGGTGGGTTCGTCGATGCCGCCGATCAGGCGCAGCAAGGTGGACTTGCCCGCGCCGTTGCGGCCGATCAGGCCCACATTGGTGCGCGTGGGTATGGTGATGTTCACGCCCTTCAGCACCCAGGGGCCGGGGCCCTTGGGCGTGCTGTAGCGCTTGTACACGTCCTGCACCACGATCATTCGGCCAGCATCCGTCTGGAGAAAACCACCTGCAGTGACAGTCCGAGCACGACCATACCCAGCGCCCAGGCGTGGAGGTAGTTCATGTCCATGCCCGGCACCTCATGGTAGTACGGCGCGAAGCTGTGCCGCAGCGCGTCCAGACCGTGCACAAGCGGGTTCAGCATCAGCCATTCCCGGTAGGTTGCAGGCAAGGAGGCGAGCGGAAACATGACCCCGGAAATCATGTAGAGCGGCTGCATGATCATGCTGAGTATCTGGCTCGACTCCGGGACCAGTTCGATCAGGATCGCAGCCGAGGCGCCGTAGCCCAGCCCGATCAGCCACAGGCTGAGCAGGCAGTCGAGCGCGCGCAAGGGTTCGGCCGGGATGACATGCATGCCGAACATCGCGCCGCCGGCGAGCAGCAGCGCCGCCACCACGAACAGGATCACGGCCTCGAGGGAGGCGCGCACCAGCACGGTGTCCACGGGCATGATCTGCCGGTAGACGAACATCGACCGGTTCGCGCTGAACGCCCGCATGCACTGGCTGCCGGCGTGCTGGAACATGAAATAGCCGATCAGCCCGAGCATGATCCACAACGGGGTCTGCATGCCCCCGACGTGCCGCATGCGGAACACCGAGAAGAGCACCATCAGGTAGGCGACATGGAACATCGGGTCGAGCAGCAGCCAGAACCAGCCGGCGCGT